>JAPLJV010000041.1 GCA_026388415.1 Deltaproteobacteria bacterium
AGCGGATGCAGGGTCATGGTGAGCACAATATTTGTCCCCATTATCATTGAAAGAAAGAAACCTACTTCTGCCTGAAACTTCATTTCCGAGAAGAAATACCAGGTGAGGATAGGCAGAATGATCGTTATTCCAGTATAGACAACTGCCTTACCGCAGGTGCAGATTGACTGCATAATAGTTTCGGTCCAGTTTCCCCCTTGAACGGGAAACTCCTCTTGACAGCGGCTATACAGATAAATGGCAAAGTCTACCCCGACACCGACCCCTATAGCTGCTACAGGAAGCGTATTGATGGAAAGACCGATGCCCTTCCATGCCATATACGCTGCTGCCACACTATTGGCGAGGACAAGAGGAAGCGTGAGCATCAGTCCCGCGGTAATGGATCGGTAGGATAGTGCGCAGAGAATAAAGATAGCCCCCAGGACTGTAAGGTCGATCAGCACATGGGCGCGCTTCATTTCTTCATTAAGAGCGATCTCCATTCCGATCCTTCCGCCGGCAAGCTTGAATTCTCCGTTTGGCATTTTCATTGGCTTTGTCTTGAAAAAATCATTGGCGGCATCACGTATACGGAGCAAGTTGTCTGAAGTGTGGTCCGAGAAGAAGAGCGTAATCTGTGTGCGCTCCAATTGATCATCAATAAAACGACCAAGAGTACTCCTGTTCGTGTTCTGTCGGACGTACCCCATAAGCCCGGTCAACATGGTCTCGTTCCGGGGAAGCTGATACCAGACTTCATCCCCATCATGAAAGATCACATTTACCATCTTCACAGTATCTATAATGGAGGTTGAGGAGCGGTAGATATCCGGCAACCTATTCTTCATGTGCCTGGCAAAGGCCTCAAAAGTAGTAAGCACGACCGGATCATAGACAGAACCCTTTTCCCCTTCATAAAAGAGCATCAGGTTTTCCGATGAGGCATCAAATGTTTTGTTGATAACGGTCTGATCCTTGTTGTAGGTATGGGTGTCATAGAAAATTGGCGAACCAGGAGTCGGATCTCCTATCTTAAGTCCCTCCATCTGCCACATGCAAAGGATTGTTAATGCAATAATAAAAAACCCAACCACATATCTGCCCCGGGGGGAGATGGAGAATCCAGCGATCCGCATCATGATCTTTGCCTTCCAGTCAACCCGGGATTTCCCCTTATCCCACTCATCGCTTGCTACCTTGATGGGGATTAGGCTGCAGACCACGGGAACCATGAAACCCGTGAGAATAATACTCATCATCCAGAAAGTCATAATGATAGCGAGATGCTGCATGAGGACGATCTTGGCAAGAATGAGGATGGCAAAACCGGCCGCATCGGTTGTTACTGCCGCAAAATTCGGCGCGAGCATAGTCCGCATGGTCTCATAACAAGCGCGGAACCTATCGCCGCCACTGGCGTTTAATTCCTCAAAATATCTATAAGCTATCTGGTGGGAGTTGCCGATCATCCGGGAGCCAACAAGGAAGGCCAGTACGTAGAGCATGGGGTTGAAATTTATCCCTGTGAAGCCTATAAACCCCAGGCCCCAGATGGTAAGAACTGCGGCGTTAACAAGGGGCGAGATCATACCGGGGATATTTCTAAAAACCAACCACAAAACAACCGCAATCCCAATGATGCTTATCGCAAACACTTGGTACATCTGCGATCTCGCTTCATAGATCCAACCCATAAGCATTGGATATCCGGTTATATGGATTGATATATTTTCGTCAGAATAATCCTTTCTCAATTTTTGCATCAGTTGAAACGCTCTCTCGTAAGAGATGTTTTCCTTAAATTCCGTTAAGATTATGGCGCCGGTTCCATCTCTCGACACCAGGGAACCATTATAGGCGGGATTAGAAAAAATGTTCGTCTTGAGTACCTCTGTTTCTGAAGGAGTCTTCGGGATATCAGGCCACATGAGTGGCGCTATTACAATTTCTCCCTTGCCTTTTGCGGTGACAATCTTGGTAGCAGGACTGGCGATGGACACCGTGAGGACTCGATAAACCTCATCCCACATTGCAACTTCCTCGGTCATCTTTTTTATTTTGCCCAGGTTAGTTTCATTAAAGATATCGCCGCTATTTGTCTTAATTGCAACAACGACTCCTGAACCGCCACTTCCGAAAACCCGGGCAAAACTGGCGTGGAGCTTGAGATATGGGTGGTCATAGGGTAGCATGTCCTGCAGCACGACTTCCCCTTTAACCTTGAACGCGCCATATAAAAAGACCCCGGTTATGGCAAGGATAACCAATAAAACCGCCAATCTATGGCGAGACAGAAACCAGGATATTTTGTCCAGCCCTTTGCGATTGTTGCTACTCTCCATGCTTACCCCTCTCCCACTGCGTTGACGATGTGGATTGAGACACCATCAGCTTAATAATTACTTCTTTGCCACAATGCCGACGCTTTACCGCCGTCGTGGCGGTAGATGGCCCCCTCTCCGCCCACCGCCGTAAAGCCTGAAGCACCTCGGCTGGTAAGTCCATAGAGCCATCCATAGGTAAAAGCTGGCTTAAATTCAGGTTTATTCCAGGTAGCGCCCCCGTCAACAGACCAGACAAATGCGCGTTTCCCCCCGATCGCAATAGTGCCGGTCTTATTTGTCGCTATGCAGAAAAGAGAGTTTTTGGGCACCGGTACCTTTACATCTTTCCAATTCTTGCCTCCGTCAACAGTCTTGGCCACGCGGCCGTCTATGCCCACCGCCCAGGCTATCTGCGGAGTAACCGCAGTAATACGGAACAGTTGATCCTCCCCTTCCACCATGCCGGTCCTTTCGGAAATAGTGAAAGAACCTGCCTCTTTAACCCAGGTTTTTCCTCCGTCTTTGGTGTGGTAAATGAGACCGTATTCACCCGCTGCCCAGCCGTTTAGAGGATCGCAGAATGAAACTGATTTGAGGATATAATCATCTTTTTTGAACTGGATATTCCAATGCTTGCCGCCATCCTCGGTGCTCAAGATATGGGTACGTTCGGTGACAATCCAACCTTTGCTCGGTGTAACGAACTGTACCGCCATCAGAAAGAAAGGCACGGGACTTATTTGTGCATTCCAGGTCTTCCCGCCATCGGCGGTGTGGATGATCGTACCCTCGTCCCCGATGGCCCACCCATGTTGCAGATCAACAAAGGATATGGAGGTGAGCGTGTAGTCCGTTCCCGTTTCCTGGCGACTCCAGGTCTTCCCGCTGTCGTCAGTGCGGAGAACAGTACCCCATCGGCCACAGGCCCAGCCGTTATTTTCTGTGGGAAAGGTGACGGAGAAAAGGTCATCACGCGATATTTGCGGTCCTTTTTTATCCGGTGAAGCCAACGCGCCCCAAACGAAAGAAAAGAGGAGCAGAAGGATGCCAAAAACGCTTACCACTTTTCTGGTCTTTGGCGTAAGAAGCGTAAGAACAAATTTTCCGGGAGCTACCAATTTCATATTGTCCCCCCATGGGTAGGTTTTTCACATTGTTTATTGCGCTATATCAATCGTTCGATCTAATGTCAAGAAAAAATGTATCAATCGTTCGATTTATTTTTTAATACGGATTTTTCTATAGGACGGAGCATAAGTAATTAGAGTTACGGCGAATTACAATTGTGGTGCATTGGCTATAAAAGATTTTCTAAACTCGGCGGACTTTTATCTTTACAATATATCGAACGTATGATATACAACCCACATGAAAGCAAAGAAATTACCGAATCAGGAAGCGGACACCGCTCAAAAGCTTATAGAGGTCGCGATCGAGCTTTTTTCAACCGCAGGCTTTGCAGGGACATCAATACGGGATATCGCAAAAGCGACTGGAATGAGCATTTCCAATATCTACTATTATTTCGGCAATAAAGATGGCTTGTTGTTGGCTATTCTGGAGCATTCGTCTAGGCATCTCGTTGATTCGCTCAGTAATGTTGCCGAGCTTGAGATGGAGCCGTTAGAGCGGTTTAAGCTGCTGGTAAGGACGCACCTTCAGCTCGTTAAATTACACAAGAGGGAATCGAAAATATTTTTTCTTGACGAAGACCACCTCACACCCGAGGGGTTTAAGATTAACAAAAAGTTCCAACTCGATATCCTGAACATTTACCGGCATGAAATAGAAATATTGAAGGAACAAGGGTACATTAACTATCAGCACCTTACCGTATTGGCCTTCAACATCCTGGGGGTAGTTAACTGGCATCTGCGCTGGTACCGTCCATCAGGTCCGTTATCATTAGATGAGTTAACCGAAGAGATCATGATCTTCATTCTCAAGGGCGTCCTCAACGGCCCTGCTTCAGTTGCGGGGCCAATTTCAACCATTGACGGGGAGTAACCATTCCTGGCAATCGCGCATTTCATTTTTCAACACCCTTCCTTGTTGGCACAATCTATATGGGCGCACCTGTAGTTAGCCAGGCCCCAATCCGGAAATAGTAAGCAGCTTGTCCACCGTTACGAATTGTATTCATTGATCTTCCGTGATACAGCCCAATGTAGGCTTGAGGTGAAAGTCCGTCATAGCGCATTCAACAGATTATAAAATCAAAAGTATGCATGAACCGGATAAACCATAAAACCCAAGGAATGATCTTTCATCGGTAAATATTTCTTGACAAGAGCCCCGCCTTGCATCAATATGAACGGCAATTCATATATTGAATCAATATTCACAAAATGAACAGAACATTAAAATAGCCAAATATTCCAGGATAAACTCTATGGAAGCAGGGATGACAAGATGTACCGATCGCTTGCAGTTCTGCCTGATAATGGTGATGATTTTGGCCATGCCTTTCTGCCCGGCCGATCTGGTTTTTAATGTTTCCTATCTGCCAATTCGGAACATGCATGCCGGCGTCACCTACCGCCTCCTGACGCCATTTAAACTCCATGCTTCCTTCGACTGGCGAAGTGAACGATATTTCCGTGTCGATCGTATTGACGAGGCGAAGCGATTGTTTTACAATGAAAAAAAGTTGACCGTCGGCGGTCAGTGGCAGGTGGGCCAGGGCGTTACTTTCGATTTTTCCGGCGGCTATACCTTTGATCGTATGTACTTTGAAGGAGAGGGCTACAGCGATCGTGACTTCAACCGGATCGCCATTGCCAACGGCCCCTTTATCGCCGTCCGGGCGGGGCTGAATTTCTGATGCATCGACTTCAGGCAAATAAAATGAACGTTCGTTATGAGGTGTCTTATGTGGATTTTTGACAGAGCTAAACGAATCACCGTGGTGGGGATTCTTGCAGGGTTTTTCATTCTGGGAGGCTGCGAACAACAGACCAAAACTGGTCCCCACACACAGGGCGGCCCTGCGGAAGTCGCCGTCGTGACCGTAAAACCGCAGCGGTTGGTTATCACGACCGAATTGGCCGGCCGGACGTCCGCCTATTTGGTTGCTGAAGTCCGTCCTCAGGTGGGTGGCATCATCCAGAAGCGCCGGTTTGTTGAAGGCTCCGATGTCAAGGCTGGCCAAGTGCTCTTTCAGATTGATGCGTCTCCCTTTCAGGCGGCGCTTGACAATGCCACGGCGAATCGCACCGCCATGCAGAAGAACGCCGCCCGCGCTCAGGCTGCTCTGCAGGCAAGCATCGCCGGCGTCACCCGGCAGCAGGCAACTATGCATTTCGCCCGGACGAACCGCGAGCGCTTCGAGGAACTGTCCAAAGACGGTGCTGTCTCCGCCAGCCAGCGCGACCAGGCCGTGGCCGAGGCCGACGTGGCTGAGGCTACTATCCGGGCGGTGGAGGCACAGGTGGAAAACGACCGTGCGGCGGTCGCGGCGGCCGAGGCGGCCATTGATCAGGCCGAAGCCGCCTTGAAGACGGCCCGCATCAATTTGGCATATACCTCCGTCACGGCACCCATCTCTGGTCGTATCGGAAGATCAAGCGTAACGGAGGGCGCCCTGGTCGCGGCATATCAGCCCGTGGCTCTGGCTACCATTCAACAAATGGATCCCATGTACGTGGATGTGCCACAATCCACGACGGCACTGCTGAGATTGCGGCGGCGCCTCGAGGAAGGCCAGCTTTATCACAACGGGCAACTCCGGGATAAGGTCCATCTGTTCTTCGAAGACAACGCCAAATATCCCTGGGAAGGGGCGCTTCAATTCCGCGACGTCACGGTAGATCCCACAACCGGATCAGTCATTCTGCGGATTGTCTTTCCCAATCCAAAAGGCGTTCTGCTGCCGGGCATGTTCGTCCGGGCGGTGGTGGAAGAGGGCATTAATCGGCACGCAATATTAATTCCTCAACAGGCCGTTTCACGCAACCCGCAAGGCAATCCCATGGCACTGATCGTGGATTCCGCAGCGAAGGTCCAACAGAGGATACTTATGCTCGATCGCGCCATCGGCGATGCATGGCTTGTTGCAGCGGGCCTGGCGCCCGGCGAGCAGGTGATTGTCGAGGGCATGCAAAAGGTCAAACCCGGCGTTTCCGTAAAGGCTGTCCCCTTTGCAAACGGTAGTGGAGAAGCGAATCGGGAAGGTAAGAAAACGATCCCGCTATCGGCAAAATCGAACTGACGGAGGCGCGCGATGTTATCGAGATTTTTTCTAAAACGGCCGGTCTTTGCCTGGGTTATCGCCATTATTCTGATGGTGGCGGGCTGCCTGGCCATCTACAACCTGCCTATATCGCAGTATCCGCCCATCGCTCCGCCTTCCATCGCCCTTACCGCTTTTTATCCGGGCGCGTCGGCTGAGACCGTGGAAAACAGTGTGACGCAGATCATCGAGCAGAAGATGACGGGTTTCGACAAGATGCTGTATCTTTCTGCCAGCAGTGATTCGGCCGGCGCTTCCCGCGTTGAGCTTACCTTTGCTCCGGGAACCGATCCGGACGTGGCCTGGGCCCAGGTGCAGAACAAGCTCCAACTCGCCATGGCGAGCCTGCCCCAGGTAGTGCAGCGCCAGGGCGTCATGGTGAGCAAGTCCACCCGGAACTATCTGTTGATGGTAGGTCTGCGCTCGGAAGACGGGAGCATGGACGGAAAAGACCTGCAAGACTATGCTCAATCCAACCTGGAGAAGGTGCTCTCAAGAGTGCCGGGGGTGGGCGAGGTACAGATCTTCGGCAGTCAGTATGCCATGCGGGTCTGGCTGGACCCAGACAGGCTTACGGGTTACCAGATGACGGTTCAAGATGTCATCACGGCACTCCAATCCTACAACGTGGAAGTGTCCGCCGGCCAGTTCGGCGGGGCGCCCGCGGTGAAGGGCCAGCGCCTGAATGCCGCCATCGTTGTTCAAAGCATGCTCAAAACGCCCGAGGAGTTTGCCGCAATTCCCCTGCGAACTAACCAGGATGGATCCATTGTGCGGGTTAAAGATGTGGGACGGACTGAGCTCGGGACCGAAGCCTACGATGCCCAAATCTACTTCAATGGAAAGCCGTCAGCCGGCCTGGCCATTCGTCAGTCGGCCGGCGCCAATGCCCTGGATACAGCCAACGCCATCAAGGCCAAATTGGCGGAGATGAGCCATTTTTTCCCCCCCGGTATGAAAGTCGTTTACCCCTTCGACACCACCCCGTTCGTCAGGGTGGCTATCATTGAGGTGGTCAAGACCCTTTTCGAAGCGATCCTGCTGGTTTTTCTCGTGATGTATCTCTTCATGGGTAACATGCGAGCGACCTTAATTCCGACTATTGCCGTGCCGGTCGTCATCCTGGGGACATTCGCGGTGCTGGGGCTCTGCGGATTCTCTATCAATATGCTCACCATGTTTGCTATCGTGCTGGCCATCGGGCTCCTGGTAGACGACGCCATCGTGGTGGTTGAGAACGTGGAACGAATCATGAGCGAGGAAGGCCTTTCACCCCGAGAGGCTACGCGCAAGTCCATGGACCAGATAACCAGCGCCCTGATCGGCATCGGGCTTGTGCTCTCTGCGGTCTTCGGCCCGATGGCGTTTTTCGCCGGTTCCACGGGGGTCATCTACCGTCAGTTCTCGATAACCATCATCGCCTCCATGTTGCTATCAGTGGTAGTCGCTCTGGTCCTGACGCCTGTGCTGTGCGCCTCACTTCTCAAGCCGGTGCCCAAAGGACATGAACCGGCAGAGTCGGGAGTCTGGTTTTTGCGACCGTTTTTCCGCTGGTTTGACCGTATCTTTTTTCGAGCCAGAGATCAGTATCTGCGACTGGTGAGGCAGTCCCTTACCAAAGAGATTCGTTACTTGGTCATATTTCTTCTGATCGTAGCGTCACTGTGGTTTTTGTTTCAGCGGATGCCCACGGCCTATCTCCCGGATGAAGACCAGGGGATACTGATGGTGCAGGCGATGCTTCCGGCAAACTCGACCCTGGAGCAGACCGACAGGGTTATGGAAGGCGTCAGAAACTATTTTTCGGAACAGGAGAAAGAAGGAGTGGAATCCGTTATGACGATTGCCGGCTCGAACTTCTCCGGCCGGGGCCAGAATGTGGGGATGGCCTTCGTCAAACTGAAGGATTGGAAACTTCGCAACCGGCCGGAGTTGAAGATCGGCGCTGTGGCGGGCAGAGCCATGGCGAAATTTTCCAAGATCAAAAACGCCATGGTGTTTGCTTTTGCGCCGCCTGCGGTTATCGAGCTGGGCATGGCCAAGGGCTTTGACTTCCAGTTACTGGACCGAGGCGGTCTGGGCCACGCGGCGCTGATGACGGCCCGCAACCAGCTCCTCGGCCTGGCTGCCAAGAACCCGGTCTTGACCAAGGTCAGGCCCAACGGCCTGGAAGATGTCCCTGAGTACCGGATTGACGTTGACTGGGAGAAAGCCGGCGCCTTGGGAGTGCCCATCGCCTCAATTCACAATACTATCTCGGCGGCCTTCGGCAGCGCCTATGTTAACGACTTCATTCAAGGCGGTCGCGTGAAGCGGGTGTACATTCAAGCCGACGCCCCTTATCGCATGTTGCCACAGGATATGGAAAGACTTCATGTGCGCAACAATGCAGGCAAGATGGTTCCCTTTTCTTCCTTTGCGTCCGGACACTGGACTTCCGGCTCTCCGAAGCTGGAACGCTTCAACGGCTTTCCTTCCCTGAACATCCAGGGCGAGGCGGCACCCGGGAGGAGCTCCGGTGAGGCGATGCTGGCCATGGAAGGGTTTGTCAGGCAACTGCCGCAGGGAATCGGCTTTGACTGGACCGGGCTTTCCTATCAGGAGCGGCAGGCCAGTTCTCATGCGGCTCCCCTTTACGCCTTTTCCATTCTGGTGATTTTTCTTTGCCTGGCGGCCCTGTATGAGAGCTGGCCCATCCCCGTTTCAATCCTGCTGGCCCTGCCCCTGGGGGTGATCGGCGGCGTGATCGGTTCGACAATTCAGGGATTGCCTAATGACGTGTATTTTCAGATCGGACTTTTGACGACCCTCGGCCTGACCACCAAGAACGCCATCCTGATTGTCCAATTCGCCAAGTCCCGAGTGGGAGAAGGGATGGGGCTGAGCGAGGCAACCCTGGAAGCGGCAAAACTGAGGCTGCGTCCCATCATCATGACCTCGCTGGCGTTCGGCTTCGGCGTTATGCCGCTGGCCTTTGCGACCGGGGCGGGCGCAGGCGCGCAAAGGGCCATCGGCACCGCGGTGCTGGGCGGAGTGGTTACCTCCACCTTCCTGGTCACCCTATTTGCACCGCTCTTCTTTGTGCTGATCGAAAAGCTCTTCGGCAAAAAAATCGGAACGTAACCACGACAGATGATGTAACTCAATCAGAGGATCGATGATATGAATAGCAAATTGTTTTTTCTCCCCCTATGGGTGATCGTAGCTTTTCTGGGGGGGTGCACCCTGACCCCGGAATACACTCGGCCTGTCTCTCCTGTTCCTGTCGCCTGGCCGACCGGCACCGCCTACCAAGCAGCAAATCTTGCAAACGGCGCAACGACAGTTTCAGAGTTGAAGTGGAAGGAATTTTTCACCGACGAGAAGCTCCGTCAAGTCATCGCAATGGCCTTGAACAACAATCGTGATCTGCGCCTTGCCGCCTTGAATGTGGAACGGGCACGTGCCCTGTACGGCATCCAGCGCGCCGGACTTCTGCCCACGGTCAACACAGTCGGAACCATCAGTAAACAGCGTGTGCCGGGTGATCTTTCGAGCTCCGGCAACGCGACGAACCTTGAACAATACAATGTCAATCTCGGTATCAGCTCCTGGGAAATAGATTTTTTCGGCCGCATCCGCAGCTTGAAAGATAACGCACTGGAACAATACCTTGCCATGGATCAAACCCGCCGCAGTGCGCAGATTCTGCTGTTGTCTGCCATTGCCAACTCCTACCTTGCCCTTGCGGCGGACCGGGAAAGTCTCGCATTGGTGACCTCTACTCTTGTGGCGCAGGAGGCCTCCTGCAAATTAGTCCGGAAGCGTTATGATGTGGGGCTTGCCTCCGAAATAGACCTGAATCGGGCGCAGAGCCAAGTGGAAACAGCCAGAGGAGACATCGCCCGCTATACGCAACTGGCCGCGCAAGATGAAAATGCCTTGAGTCTGCTGGTTGGTTCGCCGGTGCCACAGGCGCTTATGCCGCCGGAACTGGGCAGCGTCAGCCCTCCGAAGGAGATTTCTCCAGGCCTTTCCTCCGAATTGCTCCTGCAACGACCCGACGTACTGGCTGCGGAACATGGGCTTAAGGCGGCCAACGCTAATATCGGTGCCGCCCGGGCGGCTTTTTTCCCCCGCATCTCCTTGACGACCTCTATCGGGACCGCGAGCGCCGATCTCTCCGGACTCTTTAAATCCGGTCAGGGCACCTGGAGTTTCGCACCGCAGATCACGATACCGATTTTCGATGCCCGCACCTGGTCGGCCTACGACGTCACCATGATAGAACGGGAAATGTCCGTGTCCCAGTATGAGAAAGCCATCCAGGTCGCCTTCCGGGAAGTGGCCGATGCCCTCGCCGTGCAGGGCACAGTAAATCAGCAGCTAACGGCGCAGCAATCACTGGTCAATGCGGTGGCAAAAACCTACCGTCTTTCCAATCTACGGTATAATAAGGGAATTGACAGCTACCTTGACGTCCTCGATGCGCAACGCTCACTCTACGCGGCGCAACAGGGCCTCATCATGCTTCGCCTCTCCCGGCTGACGAATCTGGTAACTCTCTATAAGGTGCTGGGGTGGGGTGAGGAAGGCGGCCGCCGCTCGGGAACATAGACATGGGGCGCCTTGCCTTCGTTCCATTCCTTAGATACATAGAGGTTGCAGTAACAACTGCCGTACTCCTCAACATCCTGCTGCCGGTAGAGGCACGGACAAAAGATATCCCTGTCCTGTCCCCTGTCTCCGGAAGCGAGACGGCAGGGGCAGGCCATGTATCCATAGCGGGCCTTGTTGACGAGCAGATCACCGATAATGCTCAACGTCCACTCACGGTCCCCGTTGAGGAAATATCCCTGCGGCTCCTGGATCTTTTTTAGCAGATCGTAATACCTTTCGGCTTCCGTCACAATGGCCGTCATAATCCCAGCGCCTTTCTGATCTCGGCCTCCTTGAATCCCACGATTACCTGGTCGCCGATGATCATCGTGGGAAAGGAGCATTGCGGATTCAGTTTCCTGACCACCTCCAAAACAGCCGCCCTTTCCTGCCCCGATAACAGGTCAACATCGGTTGCTTCATACCTGACCGTGCAATCATCAAGTAACTTCTTGGTTGCCTTGCAGTGGCTGCAAGTGCTCAGTGAATATAATTTTACTTTCGGCTCCATCTTATTCCTCCTTAAAACTGATTACTTTATACCTTTTTTCCCCCGCCAGTATTGATACTCATGGGGTCATCCTTCTTTGCTACACTAATTATTTTTTTAGTCCGTCCCCAGTGTCGTGAGCTGGCAGCAGAATGTCTTTGATTTGCCCGGGCTGATACGCTGTTGCCCACCGCCAGCGCCCGAAACCGCCCTGCGTATTGACGGCCTGCACCCATTCGTCGAGATATCGCCGCTTTACCCGGTCTTGCTCCGTATCCTGTCCCTTTGTTTCGAGAATCAAGGTGTCACCCGACACCAGGCGAACCAGAAAGTCCGGCCGATATTTGCGCACCACGCCACGATAGACATAAAGCACCTCAAACCCCAGATGGTCATTTTTAACCCATGCCTCTACTGCGTCGCTTTCGTCCAGCGCAAAGGCGTCGGAGGCTTCCCACGTGCTGTCAAAGACGCAGACATTGATGTGCGACTTCTTGGTGCGTTCGCACGGCTTGCCGGTGTACCAGGTGCGCATTTCTCCTGTGGCGCGAATGGGATGATCTCTATCGAAAATCGGCTCCAGCCGCTCCGTATTTTCATAGCGCACGAATTCCCAGATGTGCTGCACGACACGGGACATATTGAGCGTAATGATCAGGCGGCGGCGCAATTCGTCCTGGTAGAACAAGGGCGGATCGATCTTAATCTTGTCGCTGCCGATAAACTTCCCCACCAACAGCACCAATTGAGCCAGCAGGAGTTCCTTGTTGCCCGGCCAGTCTCGCTTCATCTGGTCGAAAACGTCGCGCGCCGTCTCGAAGATGATCCGCTGCGTCCGAAACTCACGCGCCAGCCGTTCCAGTTCAATGCGGTTGATATTGGTTACGTCCGGCTTGCCCTCCAGGATGGGCGCCAGCTCCGCCACCTGAGCGGTTTGAGCGGCATCCAGCGTCAAGGACGGCATCTTTGAAAAATCCAGTGAAAGCGTCGGATGGAAAACGTGATCAATGCGCACCACGTTCGGCCAGCGGATTTCATACTGCCTCCTGGCCGGGTCGGGTTCAACCGCCGTCTTCGGCGCGGGTGGCGGCGGCGGGCCATCCTGTCCGCCCTCGTGGGGTAGAAAGGTGAACGGAACGCCGAAGATGTTGACATACTCCGGCTCGAATAGCTCTATTGCTTGACCTGTGTATGGATCAACGGTCTTTTTCACTTCATAGGAGGTGCGCCGCAGACCTCGCCCGACCACCTGCTCACACAGCAACTGGCTGCTGAAGGCGCGCAGCCCCATGATGTGCGTCACGGTCTTGGCGTCCCAACCTTCGCTCAGCATCCCCACCGAAATCACGCTCCGGATTTTCTCGCCCGGCTGCCCCACCCGCCCTACCGTGTCCACTGTCCGTCGCAAAAACTCCGCCTGCTCGGCCTTGGTCAGTTTACGCTCCAGTATATCCTCGTCTGCGACGGCATCATCCGCATCCGTCACCGTCTCGACGAGTTCCTCCTTGGCTTCCGCTTGGGCAAGCACCTTGGAATCAATATGCAGGATGCGCTCGGAATCGCACAGTTCGTCAATGTGAATGCGCCGGGAATCAAAGGCGTGTTTGACCCGCGCAGCCGTCTCGGTGCGGTTGCAGACCGTGATCATCACCGGCGGTGTCCGCAAGCCTGCTGCCGCCCATGCCTTGTACGCTTCGCGCCAGTCGTAGCCCAGCAGATAATAGGCATTCAGCACCAGGTCGGGCAGCGGTTCCTCCGGATTTGCCGGGCGATTCAGGTCGTCCTTTACGTCCTGGTCGTTGTAAATGTGATACAGGCGTGATTTGTAGGTTTTGGCGTCCGGTACGGCATCGTCGCGCACCACCACACGCGGTGTCTTCACCAATCCGGATTCAATGGCATCGTTCAGGCCAAAGTCGCTCACGACCCAACCGAACAGCGCTTCCTCGGAACTCTTCTTTCCCGATGGGGTGAGCGGGGTGGCGGAAAAGTCGTAGCACTGGAGGATTCCCCGCGTGCGATGAATGCGGTCCAGACCGCCGATCCACACCGTCGCTTCCTGGGCGCTGTCCTTCAGGTCGCGGGCGCGCAGATACTTCCCTTCCGCATCCAGGTTCACACGCCAGGCATGATGCGCTTCGTCGTTGATCACCAGCAGGTTGCGCGCATTGGCCATTTCCTGCAAGACTTCACGGGTGTAGGCCTGGTCGCTCTTGACGCCGCGCTTGTCCACGCTGCGGCGTTTCTTGAGCTGCACCTCGCTTTCCCAACTCAAGGCATGCCAGTTGCGGATCAATACCTTACCCTGGCGCAGCTTGTCCAGCATACCCGCCGGCACAATGCGGAACTCCTCGTAGTAGTTCCCCGCCGCCGCGGGCGCCAGCACCGCCAGACGGTTCTTTACCGTCAGTCCGGGAGCGATGACCAAAATGTTCCTGGAAAAGCGGGCATCCTGCGGATAGGCCACCTTGTTCAGGATATGCCAGGCAATCACCATCGTCATGACAATGGTCTTGCCTGATCCGGTGGCCATCTTGCAGCACTGGCGGACGAACGCGCCGCCATCGCCGGGGATCTCTATCCCCACCCGCTCGGCGGCAGGGGCCTCGGTCAGCCAGATGAGGGCTTCCACCGCTTCCAATTGGCAGAAGAAGAATCGTCGCGATTCGAATTCCTCGGGATCGCACCAGTGTTCCAACAGGCGCTTGGTGATGCTGGAAACGCCCGGCCAGCCCGCCTCGCGCCACGCCTTGACGCGGGGGCGAATCTGATTGACCAGCGGAATTTCAACGAAAATGCCCGGATCGTCAAAGGCCCTGGAGTTCTCGGAGGCCACCACATACCCGGCCGGCCGGCGGCCATCCGCAAGCGAGAAGAGCCGCGTCTCGCGCTCGTAGCGCCAGTGACGCGCCGGCTCCTCGTAGGGCGAGTTGATGATCAGGCGGTCGATGGTGCTCTGGGCCATCACGCCACCTCCATCACTTTCAGGCTCTCGATCCCCCGGTCGTCCACGATCTTGACGGCGATACGCTGATGCTTGCCTGGTTCAAAGGGCAGCGACACCGTGCCGCGATAGGCTTCGATCAGTTCTTCGTCAATCTCTGCTTTCAGGTTGCGGGCCAGTTTCGCCCAGCCTTCGCTATCTCCTGCCATCGGGAAAAAGACCTGGCGCGGGAACAGGCTGCGTCCGTCGTAGTCGGTGTCCAACAGCCAGACGGCGATACGGTCGCTGCCGCCGGACTCGATGCCGCCGGTCTTGGTGTTGTAATAGTCGAACCCCTGGACGCTGACGCGCCATTTCCCCATGTCCTCGCCGGCGGTTATCTTCTCCAGCCGCACATCGGGCTGACCGATGAGCCAGAAGGATTCGTTGCTGGCGCGCTTTTTCTTGAGGTCGTCGGTCAAAAGATCGGCGTTCATCTGGACCTTGAGGAACTGCATCCCCGCGAGTTCCGGCTTCATCTCGTCAATATCCTTGGCCGCTTCCGGATCGAACTGGAAGGCCGCAAAGACCAGCAGTTTGGGCCGCGGCACCAGTGTGCGGGCTTCTTCCCAGGCGTGCTCCACTTGCCGCTGTTCTAATGGCGCATGCTCCGGGCCGAAAGAAACAACGATGCGCTGGGGGCTGTAAGCCGTGCCATCTTCTCGCACGCGGTCGGCTCCCTCGGCGCTGGGCCTGGTCTCGCCGTCGGCGTGCAGCCAGCGGCAGCCGGGCAGCGGCTCGATACGGGCAAAGCGGAAGTGCTGACCGGCCTTGCCCCGGATGCCAGCGCGTAAGAGTTCATCCCGCCATTCGCTCTGGCGCAGGGTTTCGCCGGAACGGGCGATGGAGGCGTCTGCTGACGGCGGGGCATCGCCGATAATCTCCTCCACCGACTTTACTGTGGGGGCGGGCACCGCCTCGACGGTGAAGGGGCCGCTGACGCGGTTGCGCTTGCGGTCCACCAGCGGCTGATCGTAGAGCGTTTCCGTGGCGGGCGGCTCGTTGTTGGCAACGGACTTGAGGGTGACGTGCGGCACGGTCTTGTAGACAAAACCGCTACCCACGCCTTCCTGCGGGTGGGCCAGCTCGTAATAATCAAAGACGGCGGTCATCAACCGCTGTTTAGCCAGGGTGAGCGCCACGCGCGAGGTGTCGCAGGTAATCCACCTGCGTCCCCACTGCTCGGAAACAAAGGACGTAGTGCCCGAGCCACAGGTGATGTCCATCACCAGGTCGCCGGGGTCGGTCGTCATCAGGATACAGCGTTGGATGACCTTAGTGGCAGTTTGAACTATATACAACTTTGCTGCCACGAATGTGCTGACTACCGTGTCAGACCAGAAATTGTTGAGCGCAACGACTGGAAAATCATCTGCATATCGTTTGTAGCAAAGAGTGGAGCCCACAATCAAAAGTCTATTTAGGTTTGCTAATCTGTCTAGTCCCTCAATAGTAGTCTTCCAGTTTTTGTCGTGTCCTGTGTCAAAGGTCTTTCCCTGAAATTTATATGGCACCGATGTGTTTGTTCTAAATCCCTGTGAAAACAAACTAGACGACATGAAGCGCCGCCCTTCAGGTATTGGCTCTATTCCTATCAGTTCTCCTCTGGTTAACTTTCTCGATGTTTTATCTGCAAGTTCAATCCAAGTATACGCGCTTTGCATGGTGCTTTCGGTACGTTCTGAATAAAGTTGATGATACTTTAGATGATTAGCATCATAGCAATACCACAGAAGATAATCGCTTATGGTGGCAAGATATTTATCTGTCTGACCACTTGTCTTTACAAATGGGATTAGTGATACAAAATTCCCTGCCCCAAACACCTCATCCATTAACTCCCGCACATGATGGATGTTTTCATCGCTGATCTGCACAAAGACGCTGCCGGATTCGGTCAGCAGTTCGCGCTCCAGCAGCAGGCGGTCGCGCAGGTAGGTGAGGTAGGAGTGGATGCCCAGCTCCCAGGTGTCGCGGAAGGCGCGGATCTGCTCCGGCTCGGCAGTCAGGTCCTCGTCCTTGCCGTCCTTGACTTCGCGCTTATTGACGAAGGGCTGAAAGTTGGAGCCGTACTTGATGCCGTAAGGCGGGTCGATGAAGCTCATCTGGACCGTGCCCGCCATGCCTTCCTTTTCCAGCAAGGAGTTCATCACCAGCAGGCTGTCGCCGGCAATGAAACGGTTGCTCCAACCGTGGGCGTGCTTGTAAAACTCGATGGCCTCGCGGAGGGGCGGGTTTTCTTCAACTGTCTGGAAGAGGGAAAGTTGTGTGATCGCGGCGGGGTCAGGGGCGCGGCGCACCGCCTCGATGATGGTGCGCGGGTCAATCCGCTCATGGACGTGCAGCGAAACCGTGGGCACGTCAAATGAGGTATGCTCAGCCTTCCCCGCCCACTGCAACTGCGGGTCCAGGTGCGGGTCGTAGGCGTAGGACTTTTTCTTCTCACCCGATTCCGGGTCGGTCTCAGGCGTCACCAGCCCCACGGGCGGATTGTTGACCCGCTGCTTATCCTTGTGCTCGTAAGTTTCGATCGGGCGTTTCCCGTCGCCTGCCTGCGTGCTTGCCGTCTTCTTACGTGCCATGAATGCTCCTATTTTCGTCGTGCTGATGGGGTCAGGTGTGGAATGCCGAAAAGCTGAGTGAGTAAACTACAGTAGACCTGGATTGTCAAAGATTTTTTCGAATTTAAAAGATAAAAGAAAATGGTTGTGAAAAAATTGTCAAGAGATTAGTATTATTTCAGAATACTTAGAAAAGGATAGGGGAAGCCGGAAGTCCGCAAGTGCCAAGATAACAGATAAATGGCCATTGCATAGAGCCCTGAAGATTCCCGTGGGGCGCGGAGTTATCCGGGAACTTTAAAATAACTTGTTCGGCAACACAGGGCGAGAATGAAATAGCCCAATTAAAGGAGAATTTCCTTCATGAGTACACCATCGCGCATTGAAATAGAGATGCAGGGCTTAGGGCGAATTCTGCTCAATCGTAATGTCAGCGTTCCAGTTTACCAAAGGTCATACGCGTGGGAAGATGAGCATGTTCGGGACTTACTCAATGATATCACTGAAGCGATAAGCGGCAGCGAGAATGAGTATTTCCTCGGATCTATTGTTACAACCAATAACAAATCTCCAAGAGCGGAAGTGGTTGACGGGCAACAGCGCCTTGCCACAGCAACGATTCTCCTTGCCGCGATCCGTGATCACTTCTACATAACCAAGGACTATGAGCGGGCCAATACGATTTCTTCCGACCTATTGAGCAAGAAAGACCTCAAGACCCTGACACTGATTCCGAAGCTAAAACTGAACGATGCAGATCATGATTTCTTTGCAAGTCGAATCCTTTTGCCACCAACTGACCCAGGTAGAGGCATTGTGGCCACTAAGCCATCACATCATCGGATAGCACGTGCTGCATATCTTGCCGAAGGGCACATTGCGCGTATGGCCAAAGCAAAGGACGCAACAGAGCTCCTGACGGATCTCGTGGGCTATCTTACGGACTCTGTTAAGGTGATATGGGTTCAAGTGCCAGACGATGCGAACGCGTTTATGGTATTCGAAACGCTCAACGATCGAGGGTTGACCTTAGCTATTACAGATCTTCTGAAAAACCACCTCTTTGGTTTGTCAGGGAACAGACTTGGAGAGGTGCAACGTGCATGGGTAAGTATGACAAGCACCTTGGAGGCCGTGGACGAAGATGAGGTCGCGTTGACATTTATTCGACATTACGTCTCATCTTCGTATGGATTTGTCCGTGAAAAAGAACTGTACGCTGAAATTAAGCGTCGTGTAGACACCCAGCCCAAAGCCGTGGCGTTTGCATCAGCACTGGAGAAGAATGCTCACAAATATGCTGCAATTGTTAATACTGCCGATGCACTATGGGTCAAGTATGGTGATACATGCAGAAAGCACATGGAAACACTCAGAGCCCTCCGCATGATACAGATTCGTCCATTGATTTTGTCAGTGCTCGATACTTTAAAGGACTCTGAGGTAAAAGCAACACTTCGGAATATGGTGTCGTGGTCTGTTCGGTTTCTTGTGCATGGTGGCCTTGGTGGCGGTACGCTGGAGACACATTACTGCCAAGCCGCTAAAGAAATTCGTGCTGGGACACTTACAACAGCAAGCCAGTTGTTCAATAAGCTCAAGTCGGTTATACCCAACGACGTTCAGTTTCGCGATGCTTTCGTAACTGCCGCTGTATCAAAAACATATCTGGCGCGGTATTATTTGCGCGCCTTGGAGCAGCATCGGCGAGGAGACAGTGACCCAGAACTGGTTCCTAATGACAATGCTGATGTGATCAACCTAGAACACGTGCTTCCTCAAACACCTTCCACAGCTTGGAAACACATTCCGCTTGAAGAACAAGTAGTTTTGGTGAAACGGCTCGGGAACCTTGCTTTAATGAAGACAAAAATCAACACAAAGGTGGGCAATGACGGATATCCATTCAAGAAGCAATACTACAGAGGCTCACAATATGCACTCACCTCAAGCATTGCTACGGAGTCGACATGGGATCGAGCTGCCATTGATCGAAGGCAGAACATCATGGCCGATCTCGCAGTTAAAACATGGCCAGTCAAGTGAGAAATGAGCCAATAAATCCACCGGACCCTCGTTCCTCGGGCCGGTGATCTTTTCGTTGTGTGCAGAGGGGGCAGTAAAAATGCGTGAAAAGATCACAATACCTGCTATGCGCGAACGCGACATGCGTGATTTCCTAAAGGACCATGGTGAGATCGAATGCGTATTTTGTGGGACTACCCTCACCTGGAACGATATCGGAGGGGTCTTTGTGAAAGATGGTGGCCCAACAGTCGTGTGCGCAGCAACTGAATGCATTGAGCGCGCACGACAAGGTGGTACAGATGGATAACCTACCAGAAATCCTGGAGTTCATTTGGTCCAAGGGTTGGATAGCGGTTCTCGTTGTCATTCTTATGCTTGTAATTCTTGATCCTGATCGCGCGGAGAAGATCAAAGAAATCTTCTTCCTGCCAGCGTTCCGGTTCTTCAAGCGAGGATCACGGCAGTACATGGCGGCAAAGATTGGATACACGTCAACGCAGTTTCTGAAACGCGAATTGCTTCCGTACTTGCCGTCAACGGCAAACGTGACAATTGTGATCAAGTGGGTCAAATCTCCGTCAGACCCTGTCCTGACGGAAAATGGTAATCTCATCTTATGCATGCGCGAGACCAACGACCAGACACGCAATGTCTTGGCTGCAACACAAGCTGCCCTTCCTCGTGTTGTATGCACAACATTGAGACCCAACATCCACAAGGATCTTGAAGAAGCCATGGACCTGACCTTGCTTCAGAAGCTCGCGTCCGCACTTGGCAAGCATGCCAAGCCCGTCTTCCAACGGTATTTCTTGGGCTCGCGCACAGAGGACAGCGAGAACCTCCGAGATATATTCTCAAAACTCGTAGAATTGGACGCACACGGCACTTTCGTCGCTATTTTCTTGGAGGAGTTAGACGAGTTAGGTGAACGCTTATACACAGATGGTGACAGTTCTGACCATACAGGGGAGATTATGCGTTTCCTTGAGTTCTTGCTGGCAGAGGCACGGCGACAGGAGCATGAGGAGATTAAGCTCGACTACTTCTCTTCGGTCTTCAGCGTAGGCATCATCATATTAGCCGCATCCGACAAGGTGCAAAGAGAAGGGGTGTCACCGTATGTCAATCGAATTGACCAAAAAGTGCGTCAAGGGTGTGACTCCATTTACATCATCGCGTATCAGAAAGCATCGCGCTTTCTGGAGAAACTACTACAAGTCCTGGAAGGTGACAATCGCTTTACCTTGGCAAAAGTTGCAGTCCCACGCGTCCACAACCCAGTAACACAGCGACGCGAACAATGGAATATTGCCCAATTGCGACGGAGCCCACTGTTCTCGGACACGGACTTTGCAGAGCGTGCTGCAGCGAACGGTCTGACATCAGGAGACGAGGTCGAAGGACAGGTTTTAGATGTTTCCGCGACACAGGCGTTCGTCGACGCACTTGGTCTCAACGCGATTATCCAAAGAGGTGACTGCGGGTGGCGGACAGTAAAAGATTGCAGGGACGTTATCTCAAATGGCGAGCGAAGGAAATTCATTCTGTCTTCAATAGACACTGAAAGAGGTAAACTAGTCTTATCTTTGCGCTTTCCAAATACTGATCCATGGAAGCGAGCCGACCTGCCACTCGTCGGACAAAGGGTAGAAGTAAAGGCGAGTTTCTGCGATGGGGTGAACTACTATTGCCATACTAGCGATGATGTTGAAGTGCTGCTGCCGCGATGTGAAATATCTTGGACCGATCATGTAGATCCGGCAGATACCGCTTTGGTCGGACAGCAGCTGTCACTTGTGATCTTCGAAAAGAATGACGATGAACGAATTCTGAAGGGAAGCATACGTCAGCAAGAAGGAGATCCTTGGCCCCTAATACACAAACGTCTTCTTAAAGGAACGCAACTTCGTGGGACAGTCGTTGAAGTTACACCCCTTTTTGTGCGCGTGAAGCTGCCCGATGGGCTTCAAGGCATCTTGCCCGACTCATCCCTACGAAAAGCAGGCTTTGAGTTAGCAGACTTCACAAAGACAGTAGTGGAGGGGCAGGGATTAGATGTCGTGGTCACCAAGGTTTTCTTAGAAAAGCGCCGTATACGCTTGGATTTGATGCGCAACGTAGACGATTAATGAGCACGCAACAATCGCATTGAGCACTGTGGGAAACCCGGGGCGGGCTCACCGAGGCTCATGCGTGCCGTTACACATAAAAAAAGAAAGACTGATTAAAAGTTATATCCTGGTTCTGGTACAATATGTTATTACTATAAGCGAGGAGATATTTTTTATGCAAGGTATACAATATGTTACAGATGAAAAAGGGCAAAAAGTAGCAGTGCAAATTAACCTGAGAAAATTTGGTGAGATTTGGGAAGATTTTTTCGATAATTTACTTTCAAGGCAACGTGCAGAGGAACCAAGAGAATCTATTGAATCCGTCAGGGAACGGCTAAAAAAACAAGGCAAGTTGCATGTCTAAATACCTGATAACTTTTGCCCGATCTGCCCGTAAAGAACTGGAAGCTCTCGATGTGAAACTGGTGAATAGGATTTTTCCTAAAATTGAAAATCTTTCTATAGAACCTCGACCTGCAGGTTGTCGAAAATTGGCCGGCAATAAGCATCTCTGGCGGTTAAGAGTCGGTGATTACCGCATTGTTTATTCAATCGATGACGATAAAAATCTCGTAGACATCATTGCTGTGCGTGACAGAAAAGAAGCATACAGATAGTATAAACGGGTAGTCCCGAAGATTCTTTCACAGGTTCCGCTCATTGTGAGCTTGCTCTGGCCGCTTTCGACATGACGCCCGTTCGTTCGCTATTACTTTTTCTTGTAAACATTCAAACCCACCTTGATCTCCTCATGCCCATCAACGGCAACATTCCCTTCTGACGATGCAATGATGATCGTCTTTCCTGATGATGACGGGCCAAATTCTTTGGTAAGATCAACCTTCATGGTCAGGATATTGCCTTCTAACTTCATCTCTATGTTCTTCATGGTTATTCTCCTCCTCGTAATATGACTGTGTGTTAGCATAGCACTCTCAGCCAATTGGTCAAGAGGAAATATGTGAATCTGTTTGAAATCTGTGTGGAATCTGCGTACGGACACCATACTGGTTTCCGAAAATAACTGGTATGGTGTCCCCCGGATTTCCAGAAAAATGTTACCGAAGGGTGAGATATTTTGGATGACAATATCCCTTGACAAGCCAAGACAGCCCCCCTATACTCCTGACCTCGGAAAGAAATATCTTAATAGAAAATATATCAATGATTGTAGTGCGTTAAAATAAGTACCATAGGTATCCCTGCATCTGCTTGCGCTAATCTGCAAGGTTTTTACACCCATGCTAGGCGCGGGCAAAACGAAACATGAAAATCCCCCCTTAACCCCCCTTTGCTAAAGGGGGGATGGGGGGGATTTTCATATTAATTCTCTCTGGAGTAGTGACATGTTTAAAAGTAAGTATATTATCATTCTGATTATTGTCTTCGTGCTTTCTCCCTTTCTTTTGAGCCTGCTTGATTTGTACACCGATTGGCTCTTTTTCGTCGAGACCGGTTTCTCATCGGTGTTCAGTACGACCCTGTATGCCAAGTCAGGGGCCGGGCTGCTCTTCGGGGGGATGTTCTTCATATTCATGCTGGTCAATCTTTATTTTGCGAACAAGGCCCGCTTTCCTCTGTCCGGTATATACATCCTGGGAGGCGGCAACATCCGGGTAAACAAGGATGAAGTAGCTCGCCTTGTTAAACCGGTCAGCGTACTCATCAGTATCGTCCTGGCCGTCTTTACCGGCTCCTGGGGCGCCATGCAATGGGAGGAGATGCTGCTTTTCACAAATGGGCTGGCGGTCGGAACGGTAGATCCGGTCATCGGCGAGGATATCGGTTTCTACCTGTTCAGCCTGCCGTTTATGGAGACACTCCAGTCCTTCGCCGGCTTTATGCTAATAGCAACGATGCTCTTGGCGGCGGCGGTGTATTATGTTCGGGGCGGTATTATCCTGACGGAGCGGGGCGCGGCGGTAGATGAAAAGGTCCGGCGACATCTGGCAATTCTTACGGGTGGCTTTGCCTGTGTGATCGCCGCCGGTTTCTATCTGGACAGCTTCGGGCTGCTGTTTTCCAACAACGTCGCCTTTAATGGCGCGGGCTATGTGGATGTCAACTCCCGTCTGCTGACCTACCGGGTTCTGACTTTCCTGACACCTCTGGCGGGGGCCATGCTGGCCGTCGGGATATGGAAAAGCGCCTGGCGGATGGCGTTGCTGCCGCCCGTCATCGTGATTGCAGTTTACATAATCGGCATCCGGGTCTATCCAGGGGTGCTCCAAAAATTAAAGGTTGCGCCCAACGAGTTGGCCCTGGAAACGCCATACATTAAGAATAACCTTCAATTTACGCGTTTCGGCTACGATCTGGACAAGATTGAAACGGTGCCTTTCGATGTTGATACGAAGCTTGCCGCTGCCGATATCGCCAACAACGATGCCACTATCAAGAACATCCGGCTCTGGGATCATGCCCCGCTGCTCAAGACCTACAGTCAGTTGCAGCAGATCCGGACCTATTACAAGTTTTTTGATGTGGATAATGACCGCTACCTGGTGAATGGTCAGTACACCCAGGTCATGCTCTCGCCGCGCGAGCTTTCCTACGGCGACCTGCCCAGCAAAAACTGGATCAACGAACGGCTTATCTTTACCCACGGCAACGGCATCACCTTCGGTCCGGTCAGCCGGATCAGCAAGGAGGGACTGCCAGAGTTTTTCGTCAAGGATATCCCGGCGGTAAGCCTGGCCGATATCAAGGTAACCAGACCCGAAATCTATTATGGGGAGCTATCCAACGACTATGTTGTCGTCAAGACCAGAATTCCGGAATTCAGCTATCCGACCACCACCGGCAATATAAATACCACCTATGCCGGCAAAGGCGGGGTGCCCATTGATTCGCTGCTCAAAAAAGTCCTCTTCGCCGCCAAATTCAGAACAGAAAAAATTCTGCTTTCTTCCGATATCACATCGGAGAGCCGCATCCTCTATAACCGCAACATCAACGAGCGAGTCAGGGCGGTGGCGCCCTTCCTCCGCTTCGACGGCGATCCCTACATGGTCGTTGCGGAAAACGGCAGGCTCCAATGGATCATAGATGCCTACACCTTATCGGATCGTCTCCCCTATTCAAAGCCGATCAAGGGGGGCGTCAACTACATGCGGAATTCCGTCAAGGCGGTTGTGGATGCCTACGACGGCACGCTCAGCTTCTATATCAGCGACCCGCATGATATCCTGGTAAAGGTCTATAGCCGGATGTTCCCGCAGCTCTTTAAACCGATAGCGGCCATGCCGGAGGATCTGCGCCAGCATATCCGCTACCCGCACCAGTTCCTTCAGCTTCAGGCCGCCATGTTCGCCGCCTACCACATGACCGATCCGAAGGTCTTCTACAACAAGGAGAACCTCTGGCAGATTCCGGCGCTGGGCGAAAAACCGATGGAACCTTACTACACGATTATGAAGCTGCCGGGTGAAAAGGTGGAGGAGTATGTCCTGCTGCTGCCGTTTACCCCCTCTAATCGGGACAACCTGGCGGCCTGGCTGACGGCACGTTGTGACGGGGCGAATTACGGTAAGATCCGCGCCTACACCTTCCCGCGCGACCGCCTGATCTATGGCCCAAAACAGATAGATGCCCGTATCAATCAGGATTCCTTTATATCCCAGCAGTTGTCGCTCTGGAACCAGCGCGGCTCAGAGGTCATCCGGGGGAGCCTGCTCGTGATACCGATCGAAAAGTCGCTGCTGTATGTTCAACCGCTGTTTCTGGCGGCAGACAAGGCCGCTCTACCCGAACTGAAGCGCGTGATAGTCGCCTTCGGCGATCAGGTTGTCATGGAGGAAAACCTGGAGATGGCCCTGCAGCGGCTCTTCGGCGGGAAAACTGCCATCAGGGAAGTCGCCCGGGCGGTCACGACGGATCCGAAAGCATCACCCGCCACACTGGCCAGGGAAGCGATGGTCATCTATGATAAGGCGACCAACCTGCAACGCCAGGGTGACTGGGCCGGCTATGGCGAGGAGTTGCGGAAACTGGGTCAGGTTCTGAAGCGCATGGCGCAGTAGAGAGAATATCATTTTCCCTGATTTCGTCCGATATGCAGATTGTCTCTAATTTAAGGTAACGGTATTTGATCAATTACGAAAAACATCTTAATGATGAGCAGTTGCAGGTAGTGATGGAAGAGGGCGGGCCGATTCTCGTTATCGCGGGCGCCGGCAGCGGGAAGACCAGGGCCTTGACGTATCGGGTGGCGCGCCTGATTGAAACCGGCGTGCCGCCGGAGCGGATTCTGCTGGCCACATTTACCAACAAGGCGGCCAAGGCCATGCTGGCCAGGGTTAAAACGCTCGTGACCGAGGACGTCAGCCGTCTGTGCGGAGGCACCTTTCATCACAATGCCCACCTTATCTTACGGCACAATGCCCACCTGCTGGGTTATCAGAACAATTTCTCCATCATGGACGGCGATGATGCGAAGCAACTGATGGCCAGCTCCCTGGCGGAGATCAGGGGCAAGGTGGAGGGCGATAAATTTCCGAAAGGCAATATCCTGGCCGATATCATCAGCCTTTCCCACAACCGGACGGTAGATATTGCTGCGGTGTTGCAGGACCGGTACCCCTTTTTTTATCGTTATCTGGAAGACATCGCCGCCGTAGCCGCCCGGTACGAGTTCCGCAAGAAAACCCTTAATTTCATGGATTTTGATGACCTCCTCCTGAATCTGAGAAAGCTGCTGCGCGATTTTCCGGAAGTAAAGCGCCATTACGCGGAACGCTTTTCCCATGTGCTCGTGGATGAATATCAGGATACGAATCTCTTGCAGGCGGAAATTGTTGACCTGCTCGCTTCCCATCATCGCAACCTGATGGTAGTGGGCGACGATTCCCAGAGCATTTATTCCTTCCGCGGGGCAAATTTTGCCAATATTATCGAGTTTCCGGAGCGTTACCCCGACTGCCGGATCTTCAAGCTGGAGACTAACTACCGCAGCACGCCGGAGATCCTCCACCTTGCCAATTTAAGCATTACGAACAATGAGCGGCAATTTCAGAAAACCCTGAAACCCGTGCGCGAATGCGGCATCAAGCCCATCCTGATCCCGGCGCGCAATGTTTTTCAGCAGGCGGTTTTTGTGGCGCAGCGGATCCGGGAGTTGGATCGCGATGGCCTCCCTCTCAATGAAATAGCGGTGTTATATCGGGCACATTATCATTCCATGGAGCTTCAGATGGAATTGACCCGCTGGGGAATCCCGTTTGAAATCCGCTCGGGCATCCGCTTTTTTGAACAGGCGCACATCAAGGACGTCGTCTGCTACCTCCGCATTCTGGCTAATCCTTACGATGAATTGGCCTGGAAAAGGTTGCTCGGTCTTTACAGCAAGATTGGGAAGGCGACGGCCGGCAAGGTTTGGCAATTTATCTCCCGGCAGCAGGAAGCGCTCGCGGTAGTAGCGGGTGAGGATTTCATCAAATGTGCCGGCAAAGGCGCCGTCCCGGGGCTGACGCAATGTCGGGAGACGCTGAGAAAACTCCTGGCCGCAGATGGCAGCCAGGGGGACATACCCGCGCTGATTCAGGTTGTGCTTGATTCCGGCTATTTGGAATACATGCAGGGGAAATTTACCGATACGGCGCAGCGGGAGGATGATCTTACGCAACTGGCCGGTTATGCCGAAAAGTTTTTTTCTCTGGAAAATTTCTTGAGCGAACTGGCCCTGATGACGAATGCGGACGAAGAGGAAGATAAGATCGAAACCGAAAACAGCGGGAGGATTGTTTTGAGTTCCATTCACCAGGCGAAGGGACTGGAATGGTCGGTGGTCTTTATGCTCTGGTGCGCCGAGGGAATGATGCCTCTGGCCCGTGCGCTTTCGGAACCGGAGGGGGAGGAGGAAGAGCGACGGCTTTTCTATGTGGCCGTAACCAGGGCTAAAGATGAGCTTTATCTCTGCTATCCGCTCGTAGACTATGGTCGCGGGATGGGCAACCTGACCATCAGTCCTTCCCGGTTCATCAGGGAGCTGGCGCCGGCCGAGATGCGCCATCGGGATCGCCCCTATGAACAATGGGTGGTTGATGAAGAATGAGCTACTGTCGAGGTCAAGAGTACAGCTTTTTTTTCGTCAGCAGTTTTTCACCATGTTTTTTAAATTCAAATTTGAGGATTTCGTTTCTCACCTCTTCCGTCATGCCGAGAAACTTTATCCCCACCGTGAGCATATCGGGGAGATGCGGCGTTTCATCAATGCGGATTACCTCTCCGTAGAGATAGAGGATCTTCGCCGGATAGACCTGCAGTATCATCTTTATTTCCATGATATCGCCGATCTGGAAGGATTCTGCCATAATCATCATCATGCCGCTGCCGCTGATATTCACGGGTGCGAAGTCTATGGAGGCGCCGATTTCATGTTGGGCGGGGGCCAGACGAATCAGGTAGTCCAGCTTCGTATTAATCATGTTTAACCAGGCGTTCATCCGTTCATCCTTGACCGGCAGGGGGGCGGTTTCATCAATGACAATGTCGCCCTTGGACATGCGGCATTGCAGCCCCCCGTCCTTCTTGATATCGAGACGGCGCGCTCCAAAGGGTAACAGGGTGTTCATGCGCTGATAATTTCTCTTGTTTTCAATTTTCATGGCGGCCTCTCCTAGCGAATACCCATTTTACTGATAACGTCATGCAACGATGCATCTTCATCTATGGTTAGGATTTGCTCCATATCTTGGGCGCTATATTCAGTCCTGATTACAATCGGTTCCGGTCCCTTGCGGGTTGCCTGGCGCTCTAATGGCATCTGTTCCAGATTGCCTTCTGTAAGCGGAGACCGATAGACGATATCATCTATAATCTCGTTGGAGGGGCGGAAGGTCAGCATGGGCGGCGTGAATTTCTCGCGGGATTCCAGATATTCGCTATAATATCTTTCACTGCTGAACATCCCATCATTTTTACCCACTTGAATAGCGCTGGGGAGTTGGTGCAGCTTGTTTTCACGGATAGTATTTTTGACTGATGGCGTACCCCTGACAATGGTCAGCAAGGGCACTCGAAAACCGACCCTGGCAATATATGTCAGTTGCTGGACGATCAGCCAGCTCAAGGTTGAAGCCAACTGGAAGCGGATCTCATTTTGCGCATCCACGGGTACGGAATTGCACAAGCGGTAGATGGCCTCCTCCGGGCTGGAGGCATGCATCGTGGCCAGGACCAGATGTCCCGACTCGGCGGCGTTAAGGGTCAGTCGCATCGTTTCCGGCTCTCTCATCTCACCGACAACGATCACATCGGGGTTTTCCCGCAAGACATCGAGGAGCCCCTGGGAGAAGGAGGGCATATGGGTATCCAACTCCCGCTGCTGGATAAAGGCTTTGTTCGATTGAAAACGATACTCGATGGGATTTTCGAGTGTTATGATGTGGGAAAAACGGGTATTGTTGATTTCATTGATAATGGCGGCAACAGAAGTGGTCTTGCCAACGCCGGTCGGGCCGCAGTAGAGAACGAGGCCGGACTTGAGGGTGGCGATTTCGTTTAGGGAAGGATGGAGATTTAATTCCTCAATGGTGGGTATATGTCCGGGCAGGATGCGGATCGCCAGGCTTAATCCCCGAGTCGTAGTGAAAACGTTAATCCGCAACCGGGCCTGACTGATTGAGATTGCGAAATCAACGGATTTCCTGCTCTGCAGAGAGGTGAGCTGATGGGCGGTAAGCAGCTTACGCGCTAAAGCATCCACTTCCTGGTGCGACCATTTGACGGTCGGGTGAAACTCGATGTTGCCATGCTTCCTTGATACCATGGGGTGACCGCCCGCGATGTAGATATCGGAGATCACTTCCTTGATGGCACTGTTGATGATATTTTTAAATCGTTCCATCGGCACCCCTCCTTATAGCCGCCAATCAGACTTGCTTTTAGACTCATATTCCGATTTCAGGGCGATTTGCGTGGCCTCGGCCATATCTTCCGCCCGCTTCACCCAGTCTTCGAACTTGATGTCCACGCCGAAGATGCCGGCCATGTCGTCACTTTCGTTGACGATCGGGGCGGAAACGGTGATGCATAAGGCGCCTGTCATTTTCGAAATGTAGAACTCCGTAACATGAATTTTGCCGCTTTGCAAAGGTTTGATGAACCATTCGCGATCCGACTGATCCGTGCCCACGCCATAGTTTTCATATTTGGCCCGGTCGGCGATGTTGGTGATGTTGCGCGTAATTTTTTTGCCATTCAAATCCACAACATAGGCAAACTGAATGGAGGGATTCTCTTCAATAAACTTCTGCATCACTGGTTCCTGGAGGTCCGGTTGCATGGTCTTCATCACCGCGTGCTCAATAACTTGTTTGACCACGGCTACGGCAGCTTCGGAGGCCATCAGTTTTATTCGATCCAGCTCGGACATGAAGAGTTCAGGGATGTATTTACGGACCAGTCTGTCCATCTCATCATGGGATATGGAGGTCACGCGGCCGGCCTCGTACTGTTCCATGACCTTTTTGTGAATTTTGGAAACACCGGGATGCCGCTTGTCCACTATGTTTTCCCCGGTCAAATTCAGGTGTTGATTTAACCATAATGAAATACCGGCATTGCCCGATTTGTCGGTGATGGTGGCCGTGATCGGTCTCTTCAGGATCTTTGTGGTGTCGAAGATATTGTAAATTTCCTCGTTCTTGATCAGGCCGTCGGCATGGACGCCCGCCATGGTCACATTGAATTCGGACCCGATGAAAGGATAATTGGAGGGAATCCGGACCCCGATCTCTTTTTCGAAATATTCGGCAATATCGGTGATAACAGTGGTGTCAATGCCGTTTTGATGCCCTTTTAACGAAATGTATTCGATGATCAGGCCTTCGATCGGGGGATTGCCCGTTCTCTCTCCCATGCCGAGCAGGGTGGAGTTGGCGGCGGCGCAGCCGTAAAGCCAGGCGGTGGTGGCGTTGATCATGGCCTTGTGAAAGTCGTTGTGGCCGTGCCATTCCATGAGATGACCGGGAACGCCGGCATCGTCAATAAAGGCGCGCACCAGCTTATCCACACTGCGCGGCAGCGATGCGCCGGGGTAGGTCACCCCGTAACCGAGGGTGTCGCAGAGGCGGATCTTGATATCTACGCCGCTTTCTTCCCTAAGTTTCATCAATTCGATGGCAAAGGGGATACAGAAGCCGTGAATATCGGCCCGCGTGATGTCTTCAAAATGGCAGCGCGGCCTGACGCCGGCGTCGAGGATGGATTTGACGATGCCGAGATATTCATCGAGGGCCTGTTTCCGTGTTTTGTTGAGCTTCAGGAAGATGTGATAATCCGAGGCGGAGGTCAAAATGCCCGTCTCCTTCAGACCGGCGTTCTTGACCAATTGCACGTCCTCTTTGTTGGCCCTGATCCAGCCCGTGACTTCCGGATAGCGCAGGCCTAAAGCCAGGCATTCGGCAACCGCTTCACGGTCTTTGTTGCTGTACAGAAAGAATTCCGATTGCCGGATAACGCCGTTTTCGCCGCCCAGCTTGCTCAGGAGCGTGAATAAATCAACGACCTGTTTTACCGTGTAAGGAGGCCGGGCTTGCTGGCCATCCCGGAAAGTGGTGTCGGTTATGAAGATATCCTCGGCCGGACTGATCGGATAGATCTTGTGATCAAAATCTATTCTGGCAATTTCCGTATAGGGAAAAACGTCCTTCTGCAGGTTGGGCTCGGCAACATCCTTCAGCTCAAATTTCCAGAATATGCTATGCTCGTGCTCGAGGACTTTTTTGTCTGCATTCCATTTCGCCATGTGTGTTTCTCCATTATGGGGACAAATTTTAAGTCTGTCCCCGCATTCTATGTTACGATCTTCAGGGAAAGCTCCAGCAACTGTTCCATGGCCACCTCGGATGGTGCGTCGGTCAGGGGGCAGGTAGCCTTTTGCGTCTTCGGAAAAGCGATCACATCGCGGATGGATTCCGCACCCGTCATCATCATGATGAGACGGTCGAGTCCAAAGGCGATGCCTCCGTGGGGCGGAGTGCCGTATTCGAGGGCATCCAGCAGAAAGCCGAACTTGCTGCGGGCATCGGCCTCGTTGATGCCCAGCGCCCGAAAGATCAGGGACTGGACCTGCTGTTGATGAATGCGGATGCTCCCGCCGCCTATCTCCGCACCGTTTAGCACCAGGTCATAGGCCCTGGCCTTCACGCGGCCGGGATCGGCGGTGATCAGTGCCACGTCAGCCAGGTCGGGCGAGGTGAAGGGGTGGTGGGTTGATACGAAGCGTTTTTCCGTATCGCTGTACTCGAAGAGCGGGAAGGCCGTGACCCAGGTAAAGCCTAGATCCTTTTCCGCGATCAGGTTCAGCTTTTTGGCCAGATGGAGGCGCAGATTTCCGAGAGAAGCGTTGGCAATCGCCGGAGTGTCGGCCATAAAGAAGACGACGTCGCCTTCGCGAACCGCCATCTTTTCGTTAATCTGCAGCACTTCCGCCGGCGTCAGAAACTTGAAGATGGGCGACGTCCAGCCGGCGGCGGTAATTCTGACCCAGGCCAGACCCTTGGCGCCGTAGGCGGCCACATAATCCTTCAGGTCATCCATGTCTTTGCGCGACAGGCTTTGCGCATTTTCAACCTTGATCGCCTTTACCACGCCGCCGCCGGCAATGACCTCACGAAACAGCTTGAAGTCTGAATTCCTGACGATATCAGTAAGATCACGTAATTCGAGCCCAAAGCGAACGTCGGGGTTGTCCTTGCCGTAGCGGGATATGGCCTCGGCGTACGACAGTCTGGGAAAGGGCAGGCAAAGTTCCCGCTGCAGGCAACCCCGGAACAGATGAGCCATCAGACCTTCCATGACGTTTATGATGTCCTCCTCATCAATAAAGGACATCTCCACATCTATCTGGGTGAACTCCGGCTGCCGGTCGGCCCGCAGGTCTTCATCGCGGAAGCATTTAACAATCTGGTAGTAACGGTCGAAGCCTGAGACCATGAGCAACTGTTTGAACAATTGCGGAGATTGGGGCAGGGCGTAAAACATCCCCTTGTTGACGCGGCTCGGGACCAGATAATCGCGAGCGCCTTCGGGGGTGCTTTTGGTCAGAAAGGGCGTCTCTATCTCCGTAAAGCCGGACCGGTCAAAATATTCTCGCGTGGCGGCGGCCACTTTGCTCCGCAGCAGCAGGTTTTTCTGCATCTCCGGGCGGCGCAAATCTAAGTAGCGGTATTTCAGCCGCACCGTCTCCGAGATATCAGTCCAATCATCAAGGGAAAAAGGAGGCGTTTTGGCTTCATTGAGAATTTCCAGTTCCTCCACCATGACCTCTATGGCGCCGGATTTCATCTGCGGGTTTTCCATCCCCTCCGGGCGCCGGCGAACGATTCCCCGGACGGCCAGGACGAATTCGCTTCTGATCTTTTGCGCTTCACTGTGGGCGCCGGGACTTGTTTCGGGATTGAAAACCACCTGGACAATGCCTTCCCGGTCTCTCAAGTCAACAAAGATGACGCCGCCATGATCCCGGCGCCGGTGCGCCCAGCCCATGAGGACAACTTCCGTGCCCTCCTGATCCAGGGACACGTTCCCGGCGTAGTGGGTTCTTTTTTGCCTGGTTATAAAGTTGGACAAGTTCATTCACCTCAATTTATAATGTAGGGGCACGTTGCAACGTAAGCAAAGTTTCTTCCATGTTGTCAAAGGCCAAGGTTGACTGCGTGCTGTTAGCCATGTCTCTGAGCTCGGCGGTTCTGTCGTTCATTTCCTTTTCCCCGAGAATCAGGGCATAGCGGCAGCCGAATTTATCCGCCCGTTTCATCTGGCTTTTCAGGCTCTTGCCAGTGTAATCCATTTCCACTGTGAGTCCTTGCATCCGCAAACGGTTGCCGAGGGCAAAAGCCGTATCAAAGGCCTCGACGCCGAGCGCGACAATGAAAAGATGCGGCCGTTGCTTAAACGACTCATCATCCTGCGGAAGCAAGGCCAGCAAACGTTCCATACCGATCGCAAACCCGATGCCGGCGATCTTTGGTCCGCCCAGCTCGGCCACCAAGCCGTCGTACCGTCCTCCCCCGGCGATGGCGTTTTGCGCGCCCAGGGATTCCGTTGTTACCTCGAAGGCGGTGCGGGTATAGTAATCCAGGCCGCGCACCATCCGCGGATTAATCTGATAGGCAAGGCCAAAATTTGCCAGTATGTCCAGTACCTTGGCCTGATGCGTCTCGCAAGAGGCGCAGAGAAAACCGCCCAGCTCCGGAGCGCCCGTCATGAGCTCGCGACAGCCTGCCACCTTGCAATCCAGCACCCGGAGCGGATTGGTGTGCAGACGACGCCGGCAATCTTCGCACAGCCCAGCTTCCCGGCCGGCCAGAAACTTCTGGATGGCTTCCCGGAAGGCGGGACGGCAGACCAGACAGCCCAGGGAATTGATCTCCAGACCCAGGTCCGTAAGTCCCAAACTTTTTAGCAAATGCGTAAGCAGCAGAATGATTTCCCCATCCGCCTGCGGACCGTCCAGGCCGAGGAACTCCACATTTATCTGGTGGAACTGCCGGAACCGGCCCTTCTGGGGCCTTTCGCGGCGAAACATGGGGCCGATGGTAAAGAGTTTGGCCACGGGGTCGGCGGCGTACAGGCTGTGCTCCACATAGGCCCGAATTACCGAGGCCGTGGCTTCCGGGCGCAGCGTCAGGTACTCATCGCCGCGGTCCAGAAAGGTGTACATCTCCTTTTCCACAATATCCGTCGCGGCGCCAATGCCCCGCTGGAAGAGTTCCGTCCTTTCGAGCAAAGGCGTCCTGATCTCGAACACCCCGAAGCTCGCAAATATGTCCCGGGCCTTTTCTTCCACATAGCGCCATTTGCCCGTCTCACCGGGCAAGATGTCTTTGCAACCCTTCACTGCTCTGATCATGGCCATGAAATTATAATCTCTTTAGTCCTTTTTTAAGCTGTGATATCTAGCACAGGACAGGCAAAAAGACAATGAAAAGGTTATGTAACAAAAATTATCCCCCACCCCTCTTTGACATAGAGGGGTGGTCCTTGCCGTCTTGACATTACCAACCAGTTCTTATATCTTCCTCAACAAAACATCTTACAGGGGAGATTCTATGGGGAATATCAAGATAGGCATTATCGGCGGCTCCGGTATGGATGATCCTTGCCTGATGCAAAATATCAAGGAAAAAAAGGTAAAGACTCCCTATGGCAGCCCGTCTTCCCAGCTTACTATCGGCAAGATAAACGGCGTTGATACGGTAATCTTGGCCAGGCACGGAAAGGATCATTCCGTGTACCCGACCGGGATTAATTTCAGGGCCAATATCTTTGCGCTGAAAAAGGAAGGCTGTACCCATATCCTGGCAACCACCGCGGTCGGTTCTTTGCGCGAAAAGATAAAACCCGGAGACCTTGTATTTGTGGATCAGTTCATAGATTTTACCAAGCAAAGAGCCCTCACATTCCACGATGAAAAGGTGATTCACACGCCGATGAGCGAACCTTTTTGCCATAACCTGCGCTCGGTCCTTGTTCAAAGCGCGAAGGCGCTCAAACTCAAGCATCATGGGTCTGGAACGGTTATAACTATTGAAGGCCCGCGATTTTCTACAAAGGCGGAATCTCATATGTTCAGAGGCTTTGGCGCTGATGTGATCAACATGTCAACGGTGCCCGAAGTGATCCTCGCGCGGGAGATCGGGATCTGTTATCAGAGCATTGCCATGTCTACCGATTATGACTGCTGGAAAGAGGAAGAAGCCCCGGTCACCTGGGAGATGATCGTTGCCATCATGGGTAATAATGCCGATAACGTAAAAAAGCTGATTCTTCTGACGATTCCAAAAATTCTGGATGCTGCGTGCAATTGCAAACAATAAGGAGAAACAATAAATTGAAAGGAAGTCGGGATGTTACAGCGCCGTAAAAAGTTAATTGCCGTTGCCGGAGGCCGGGAGCATCCCGATCTGATCCTGAAAGGCGGCACAATTGTCAATGTTTTTTCCGGTGAGATGATCGAAGCCGATGTGGCCATCGCCGATGGCTTTATCGCCGGCATTGGCAATTATGAGGGGCCGGAGATATTGGATGTGCGGGGCGGAATAATCTGTCCGGGTTTTATTGAAGGGCACCTGCACCTGGAGAGTACGATGCTGGCTCTGCCGGAACTGGCGCGCGCAGTTCTCTCCCACGGCACAACGGCCATTATTGCCGATCCCCATGAAATAGCCAACGTCATGGGCAAAGACGGCATCCGGTATTTCCTCGACAGCGCGGCCGGCCTCCCCGTGGACATCTATTTCATGCTTCCTTCCTGTGTCCCCGCCACCCATCTGGAGACTTCTGGCTCCCGTCTGGAAGTGAGCGATCTGATATCTTTACGGGGGGAACCGTCTGTTTTGGGTCTGGCCGAAGTGATGAATTATCCGGGCGTAGTAAATGGTGATGAGCAGGTGCTCGCCAAGGTCGCAGCTTTTGCCGATTGCATCGTTGACGGTCACGCGCCGCTGCTTTCGGGAAAAGCTCTGAACGCCTATGTGGCGGCTGGCATCCGTTCCGATCATGAATGCTCGGGTCTGGAAGAGGCTCGGGAAAAGCTCAGGCTGGGGATGCACATCATGATAAGGGAAGGAACGCTGGCCAAAAACATGCACACGCTCCTTCCCTTGATAACACCCCATTCCCTGCCGCATTTTTCTTTGGTTGCCGATGATCTTAATCCCGCCGATCTGCTTCAGCACGGGCATCTTGATCATCTGCTCAAACTGGCCATTGACCGTGGCATGGATCCGGTTTCCGCCCTCATGATGGTCTCCCATAACACGGCCCGTTACTTCGGTTTGAAAAATAAGGGCGCCATTGCCCCCGGTTATCAGGCCGATTTGACGATACTCTCCTCCTGGCGTCACCTGCAGGTGCAAAGCGTCATCAAAAATGGTTGTCTGGTTTATGATCAAGGGGTGGTGGTTGGTAATTCTAAACGAGCAAATATATCCTATGATTTCGATACCATGCATATAAAACCCTGGGGGCCGGCAGCGTTGGCCATGCCTTGGGAAGGAAGGGAAATTCGGGTTATGGAACTGATCCCGGGTCAGTTATTGACCAGAGAGGTACTTGTGGAGACATCGCCCAGAGAGGGATTGCTCGCAACGGATCCCGAACGGGACATACTGAAGATCATCGTGGTAGAGCGCCACCATAATACGGGCAACATCGGCATCGGAATGGTGCGTGGTTTCGGACTGAAGCAGGGGGCCATCGCGTCCTCTGTTGCCCACGATTCTCATAATATCATTTGCGTGGGTGTGAACGATGGGGACATGTATCAGGCCGTTAAAACGGTGGAAGCCATGCAGGGGGGGCTGGCGGTTGTCGCCGCGGGCGAGGTTCTGGCCAGCCTGTCTCTGCCCATCGCCGGCCTCATGTCGGATGCCCCAGTTGCTGCCGTTGCCTGCAACTGGGAAGAGTTGAAGCATGCGGCAAAATCCCTGGGATGTCCTCTGTCAGAGCCATTTATGACGCTTTCCTTCCTGGCCCTGCCCGTGATACCGGAGCTGAAGATAACTGACCGGGGGCTGGTGGATGTGCGGCAATTCAAGCATGTTCCTCTTTTTGTCGCAAATAATTTCCCCCTTTAGAAAAGGGGGATTTAACTGTTATTAAAGCTACTGTGCTACTCTAAGAGTATTTTCCCATGATCAAAGCGAGTTCCTGTTCAATCATGCTTTTGATTTCCTGGAGCCTCGCCTCTGTAAAGGCCTCGAAACGGAGCACGAGTACGGGTTGGGTATTGGAGGCCCTGATCAATCCCCAGCCGTCGGCAAAGGGTATCCGGACTCCGTCAATGTCAATAATGGCGTATTTTTTCTCGAAGTAGGCCTTGATATCACTTATCACCTGGAATTTAATGTGGTCGGGGCAATCCACCCTGATTTCCGGCGTGCTAAAGGTATGGGGCACATCGGCCAGTATCGCGCTGATTTTTTTATCCGAGCTGGCAAGAATTTCCAGCAGGCGGGCGGAGGCGTAGATAGCATCGTCATAGCCGAAGTAACGGTCGGCAAAAAACAGGTGCCCGCTCATTTCTCCGGCAAGGAGCGCGTGTTCTTCCTTCATCTTGCCCTTGATGAGCGAGTGACCAGCCTTCCACATGATCGGACGGCCGCCGTGTTTGGCGATATCATCGTAGAGCTTCTGCGAGCACTTTACCTCGCCGATGATGGCCGCGCCGGGGTTGTCCTTCAAGACAAACCGGGCAAAGAAAAGCAGAATTTCATCTCCCCAAAGGATCTCTCCCCTGTCGGTAACCAGGCCGAGACGATCGGCGTCGCCGTCATAGGCGATGCCCGCATCGGCCTCCTTTTCCTTTACCAGCTTAACCAGCTCGCGCAGGTTGGCGGGGATCGTGGGATCGGGGAAGTGGTTGGGAAAGCGGCCGTCCGGATCACAGTAGATGTCTGTCACCTCACAGCCCCATCTTTTGAACAGGGGCAGGGCAAAGATTCCCCCCACACCGTTCCCGCCATCCACGACGATCTTTAAACTTCTGCCGATCTTGATATTGCCAAAAAGATAATCCTCGTAAGTCTGCGTGACATCCTGAGATTGCCTCGTTCCCGTGCCGCTTTCATAACTGCCGGCTTCCATGATCTTTCTTAATTCCTGAATTTCTGCCCCGTAGATGGTATCCGGTCCAATGCAAATTTTGAAACCATTGAATTCAGGTGGGTTATGGCTCCCCGTGACCATGACGCCGCCGTCGGCATTGAGGTGGCGGATGGAAAAGTACAGCATCGGCGTGGCGCAAAGATCGATAGTGATGATGTTTATCCCGCTGGCCATCAACCCCTTGCCGATTGCCTCCTGATAAGCTTCCGAGCTGAGACGGCAATCCCTCCCCAGGGTCATGGTCTTGGCGCCATGGCGACGGGCGTAGGTCCCGATCGCCCGCCCGAGATCATAGACAAAATCGCTATTCAAATCCCTGTCAACGAGGCCTCTTACATCGTATTCTCTAAATACTTCCACATTCATGGCCGGATTCCTTTCGCGTTTTTCTATGGTTAGGGGAGGGAAATTTTCAGGCTTCCCCCGCGGCCCAGGATATCATGCAGGTGGATGTAGCCCTGGAGTTTCATTTTTTTATCAACCACGGCCAGCGTGGTTATTTCATCACGCTGCATGAATTCGATAGTTTCGGCCAGGGAAGCGCTCGCCTCGATAGTCTTGGGCGACCCGGTCATCAGCTCCTCGACTTTCTTTCCTTTGAAATCAACATCTTTCCTGATCAGGCGGCGCAGATCGCCATCCGTCAATATTCCTGCCAGCCGGTTCTTGCCGTCCGTCACCAGGACAAAGCCCTTGTTTTTGATGTCCATCTCTTCGATGGCGGTAAGCGCGGTGGCATCCTGGGTCACCATGGGCATTTGCCGCCCCGTGATCATCACGTCGCCTACCTTGGCGCGCAGGCGCAGGCCAAGATTGCCGCCGGGATGAAACCGGAAGAAATCACTTTCCTTGAATTCCCTTTTTTCGATCAGGGCGACCGCCAGGGCGTCACCCATTGCCAAGGCGGCGGTGGTGCTGGAAGTTGGCGCCAGGCCGAAGGGGCAGGCCTCTTTCTCTACGCCGACGTCTATGGTCACGTCTGCAGATCGCGCCAACTGGGAAGAGAGGTTGCCCGTCAAGGCGATGATGGGCGTGCCGATCTGGTGTATGGCGCTGACGATCAGGTTGAGTTCGTTTGTTTCGCCGCTGTTGGACATGGCGATCACGACGTCATCCTTGGTGACGATCCCCAGATCCCCGTGTATTCCTTCCACGGGATGGAGGAAGATGGCCTGGGTGCCGGTGCTGGTAAGCGTGGCAACAATTTTTTTTCCGATCAGACCCGACTTCCCGATGCCGGTGATAATTACCCGGCCGGTGGAGCGGTAAATAATATTCACTGCCTGGGCGAAACTGTCATCAACTTTGTCAACGAGGTGCAGGATGCCCTCCGCCTCTATTTTCAGGACCTCCCGAGCCGTGGCTAATAACTTCTCATCAGTCATTTATGGTTTTGCCTTTCAACGGTGCTTTCTGGGGTTTGCCGTTCTTTATGCTTTCCTTGGGCAAGCTAACAAAATTTGTCACGACTTACAAGATGGATTTTTGTTTACACGACCTTGCCCGGCCTCACAAGTATACTGTCCCCGTATCTGAAGCGTCTGCTTTCTGCTTTAAAAAAACCTCTGTACCCTGCTCTTCAGGTCGGCCAGGGCGTCATGACGGGTCAGGTCATAATGCAGCGGCGTGATGCTGATCAGGCCGCGGTGGAGAGCGCCGGCATCGGAATCCGGCTCGGCTGTGCCTGGACGCTGCACCTCTCCGGCCAACCAGTAGTAGGTATTATCACGGGGATTTGTTCTTTTATCGAAGGTCTGCATCGGCATGTTTTGCCCTTGCCTGGTAACGGCAATCCCCTTAATCTCTGCTTCGGGCAGGGCGGGGACATTCACGTTGAGTACCGTATTGATAAAGGGACCTTTGGCGATCATGAAAGCGGCCATTTTCCGGGCAAACCGGGCAGCAAAGGTAAAGTCCGCATCCTGGTGCGTATCGAGCGAAATGGCCAAGGAGGGCACGCCCAGCATAACCCCTTCCGCGGCGGCGGACACCGTTCCGGAGTAGAGGATATTAACACCCAAATTGGCGCCCATGTTGATCCCCGACACCACGAGAGCGATGGGCCCGTCCGACAGCTCATGGATGCCTATCTTGACGCAGTCTGCCGGCGTGCCGGCCACCGCATAGCCCCGGAAGCGGCCGTTCTTTCCGGCTCGTCGTACCATCAGGGGTCGGGCAATGGTAATGGCATGACTCGCTGCGCTCTGTTCCACCTCGGGAGCCACAATCAGGCAGTCCGCGTCCTTGGATAATTCTTCGTAGAGGGCGCTTAATCCCCGGGAATAAATGCCGTCATCATTCGTAAGCAGATACCTCATTTGTCACCCTGTTTTACCTGGATTATTTTCCCGTCTTTGACCGTCAGGACAAAGGCATCTTTTTCGGCTTCGCGCGTCGCAGAAAATGAGGTCCGGCCCGTGACTCCCGGGTAGGCCCTGATTCCCTGCAGACCGTCCCGGAACTTTTCCCTCGTTGCGCCCTTGTTTTCCAGGATATTCGAAACTGCCATGCCGGCCGTATCGAAGACCTGGGCTTCCATCACATCCGGTTCCCGGCCATAGGCTGCATAAAACTTATCAACAAAGTCTATCACTCCCGGATAGCTGCTTTCGACAAAAAAACCGTCGGTAAATATCGCCCCCTCCAGATAACCATCCTCCATGGCCAGCAGCTCCCGTGAATTCCAGCCATTCAGACCCAGGAGACGCACTCCCCGAATATCGTTGTAAACAAGCTGTGGCACGATCATCTTGACGGCCGGATAGGAATCAGGAATAAAAAGGGCCTCGAAATTGATAGTCTTAGACGGAGGCTGGTCCGCAACCTCATCTCCCGCCCGGGTTATTTCCATCGTGCCGACCAGTTTCCTGATCTGTTCGCTGAAATTGGTCTGATCATTTTTATAGGGCTCCGCCCAGACAATACTTCCTTTACGCCTCGTCACCTCTTGATAAAATAATTTCACAATCTCGGGAGCATGACCGTCATCAGGATATAAAACGGCAAACTTCCTGAGTTGCAAATCCCCCATGGCGAACTTTACCAGCGTCTTGACCTGCAGGGAACCGGAGAGAAAGTTGCGGAAGACATAAGGTCCCGCATCCGTAATTCCCTCTTTCTGTGTCAAGGTCAGGAGAGGGATTTTCCAGCGCTGCGCCTCCGGGGCCGCCACCTCGGACTCATCGCTTCCGAGGGGACCGATAATGGCCACCGCACCGGCGTTAACCAGTTTGAACACTGCTTCGCGGACCTTTTCCGGTCGGCTCTCGGAATCCTCGATTAGCAGCTTTACGGGGCTTTGCTTGTGCGGATCAAAAAGACCGGCGGCCAGAATAATCGCCTCCAGCACCCGGTTGCCATAGGCGGCAAACCGGCCTGTAAGGGGAAGAATGCAGCCCAGGGGCTGAGGATCTGTTCGGTCTGCCGATGTTTCGGCAACTAAAGGACCTGCGGCGGCTTTAGCCTTGTCCGTCGCTACTTGCGCAGAATTTACGGCAGTCGGCCCCGCTACCGCTGAAATGGCAGAGAACAAGAGGACAATCAGTATAATAACCGAAGATTTTGGTAAGTTATTTTTCATCGTGGTATAAGCGACTCTATGTAGCCCAGAGCCTCGGCCGCCACCTGCGGCGATTCGATCAGCACCGAAATTTCGTTGTTATATTTCAGGGCGGACTGCGTCATGTTATGGCTCCCGACAAAAGTATATTTCCCGTCAATTACGGCCATTTTCGTATGGGTAGTTGTCAAGGGTGAATCAAGATGCACAATCACTCCCATCTTCCTTAACCGCTCCATCGTCTGCCTATTCTCCCGGGTGTTGTCCTCGTCCGGATTCCGGCCCTGTTCAAGCAGGACCAGCACCTTGACTCCCCGTTGGGAGGCTGCAATCAGGCTCGCCATGATGACGTCGGGATAACTGTCCCTGCTCCCCTTAGTCTTGAAATGGAAAAATGACAAGGTTATTTCTTTTTTGGCCTTAGCAATCGCATCTTTCAGGGCCGGCAAATAGTCCCTGTTTACCAGGACAGTTATGGAACTGTTGGGATAAACGACTGGTTTCCTGCTCTCCCCTTTTTTAACCCCGGCGCTGATGGCATTGGTTGGCGACGTGAAAAAAGAGAAAATCAATAACCAGCCCAAGGCCAGGTAAATATTATGTTTCCGACGAGACATAAATTCCTTATAAAAACGCCCGGGTGATTGATCATCCCGGGCGCCATTTATAACAATTCGATAACTGTTGAATATTAAACCGTTATTTCACATCTTCAAAGTCCGCATCAACTACATCGTCATCCTTCTTGCCTGCTCCGGCTCCGGCGCGACCGCCGGCCTCTGGTCCACCCTGAGCTCCTGCTGCGCCGGCGTGGAGTTCGGAGGCCTTCGCATACATAGCCTCAGCCAGCTTGTGCGAGGCATTGGTCAATTCTTCCTGGGCCGCCTTTATTTCCGTCAGATCATCGCCTTCCATGGCTTTCTTGACTCTGGCAATCGCCTCTTCTATTCTGGTTTTTTCGGCGGCGCTGATCTTTTCGCCAAATTCCTTGACGTTCTTCTCCACACTGTAAATCAGGGAATCGGCCTGATTCCTGGCCTCAATCATTTCCTTTTTCTTACTGTCTTCTTCAGTATGGGCTTCCGCTTCCCGAATGAATTTCTTTATCTCTTCTTCTGAAAGTCCGCTGGAGGCGGTAATCTTGATGCTCTGCTCCTTGCCGGTGCCAAGGTCTTTGGCTGAAACATGCACGATCCCGTTGGCGTCAATGTCGAAGGTAACTTCAATCTGCGGCAATCCTCGCGGCGCCGGCGGGAGGCCCACCAACTCAAACCTGCCCAGCGTGCGGTTATCGCCGGCCATAGAGCGTTCCCCCTGGAGAACGTGAATGCTGACGGCCGGCTGATTATCGGAGGCCGTTGAGAAAATCTGGCTCTTTTTGGTAGGAATGGTGGTGTTCTTCTCGATGAGCTTGGTCATCACCCCGCCCAAGGTCTCGATGCCCAGCGACAGGGGCGTAACATCCAGCAGCAGCACGTCCTTCACGTCACCGGCCAGAACCCCGCCCTGAATGGAGGCCCCGATCGCGACTACCTCATCGGGGTTGACACCCCGGTGGGGCTCCTTAGCGAATATCTCCTTTACCTTTTGCTGCACACGCGGCATCCGCGTCATTCCACCGACAAGAATAACCTCATCAATGTCCTTGGGAGTCAAATTTGCGTCCTTTAGAGCCGTAAGACAGGGGGCCATTGTTTTTTCGATCAGCTCCTCGACCAACGACTCCAGCTTGGCACGGGTAAGTTTGATATTCATATGCTTGGGACCGGCGGCGTCGGCGGTGATGAAGGGCAGATTGACATCCGTTTCCATGGCTGTGGAAAGCTCCATCTTCGCCTTTTCCGCTGCTTCCTTGACTCGCTGTAGGGCCATTTTGTCGTTCCTGATATCAATCCCCTGGTCTTTTTTGAACTCCGCGGCCAGATACTCCATCAACCGCTGGTCAAAGTCTTCACCGCCCAGATGCGTATCGCCATTGGTCGCCTTGACCTCAAAAACTCCCTCACCCAGCTCCAGAATGGAGATATCAAAAGTTCCGCCGCCCAGGTCATAGACGGCGATTTTCTCGTCTTTTTTCTTATCCAGACCGTAGGCCAGAGCGGCCGCGGTCGGTTCGTTGATGATCCGCAGGACATTCAGCCCGGCAATCTTGCCCGCGTCTTTGGTGGCTTGCCGCTGGGAGTCATTAAAATAGGCGGGCACGGTAATCACGGCATCGGTTACCTTTTCGCCCAGATAGTCTTCGGCCGTCTGCTTCATCTTGACGAGAATCATGGATGATATCTCGGCGGGGCTATAATTCTTGTCCCTGATTGTGACCTGGGCATCGCTGTTTTTCGCCTCGGTAATCTTGAAGGGGCTGACCTTGATGTCGTACTGCACTTCTTTAGTGCTGAATTTACGTCCGATCAGCCTTTTCACGGCATAGACCGTATTCTCAGAATTGGTCACAGCTTGTCGCTTGGCCACCTGCCCCACCAGACGCTCGCCGCTTTCCGTAAAGGCCACCATGGAAGGAGTCGTCCGGTTCCCTTCCTGATTGGCGATTACCACAGGGTCTCCGCCTTCCATAATAGCGACGCATGAATTTGTTGTTCCCAAATCAATCCCAATAATCTTACCCATATAATAATTCCTCCTTAACCGCTGATAAGTGCTGATTTGACTTTATTTATTATTATTCCCCTGGGCCGGCGCTCTGCCCACCGACACCTTGGCAGCTTTCAACAATCGGCCCTTCAGGAGATAACCCTTTTCAAATTCTTCGACAACCTTGCCGTGTCCCTCAGCTTCACTTTCCACCTGCAACATGGCATCGTGCAGCTCAGGATTGAAATCTGTGGCCACCGAATCTATCGCTTCCACACCGTGCTTGCCGAGGCAACACAACAACTGATCCTTGACTAATTTAAAGCCCTCCTTGAATGCCCCTACATCCGCAGCCTTACCGGCATGTTCCGCAGCCCGGTCGAGGCTGTCAATAATGGGCAAGACATCCCGAATGAGCGTTTCATTGCCGTAGGCTATGGCATCGGCCCTTTCTCTGGCGGCCCGCTTGCGATAGTTTTCCAGCTCCGCCAGAGCCCTCACGTACTTGTCATAATTTTCCGCAGCCTTTTTTTCCGCTTCCTCAAGTCTGGCCAGCAAATTATCGCCCTGCCCTTCACCATCCGGCTCCTTAGCCGCTGGCGCTTCCTGCTCAGTTGTTGTTTCCTTCTTGGTTTTCTTCACCATATTTGTCTATTAAAACTCCTTTTGCCGAAATCACTGCTGCCGTTAGTAAGTTAGAAATCATATTCTGCGTATTTTTGCAGAGTGTGATTTTGTCAACTTACTTATCCCGTTTATCGGGGCTATATAATGTCCGGCTGCTGAAAAAGCTTATAATCAACCATTTCGCAGATCACATGACCGACGGTAATATGCGTTTCCTGTATTCGGGGCGTATTACTTGAGGAGACTTTCAACGAATGATCCACGATCCGGGCAATCGCCCCGCCATCCTTGCCCGTTAAACCGATTGTCACCAGTCCCATCTTCCTGGCTGTCTCCAGGCCTTTAATAACATTGGGGGAGTTGCCGCTGGTGCTGATTCCCCAGGCCACATCGCCCTCCTGACCCAAGGCCCTGATCTGCTTACTGAAAATCTCGGAAAAATCATAATCATTGCCGATGGCCGTAATAATCGAAGTATCGGTACTCAGGGCCATAGCTGACAGCGGCGGTCTTTCAATGAGAAAGCGGTTGACGAATTCGGCTGCCAGATGCTGGGCATCGGCCGCTGATCCGCCATTGCCAAAAATCATTATTTTATTGCCCCTTTTGAGGGCTGCCGTAAGAGCCTCAACTACTGCGACAATCTTCAGCAGGTTCTCGTTGACAAAAACTTCCTTGACCTGACTGCTTTCCTTAAACGACCTGACAATGTGATCTTCCATTTTATTCCTGACAGAGGATATTTCCCACATCCTGATGAATTTTGGCCTAATATATTTACCCGCTCCCCCCATGTCAAGGGAGGCAGGCTTGATAAATTCATGGGAAAAATGGGCAAGGGGGGTGGGGAGAAGTTACAAATCGTTTAAATCCGTATGTTTTTTTCTATCCTGCAGTTCCGCCAGTTTACCTTTGTTCCAGCCCGCTGTGCGGCTGAAATATTGCGTTATCCGGGCGATCCCGGCCAAATCTCTGGCACCGCAAAACGGACAGATTTCTTTGAGTCCGCGGGAGGTTGTGCCGCAATCGTTACACGTGCTGAATTCGGGAGAAAATACGATCTGATCGTTACTTGTTTCCTCGAAAACACGGGCAACAAAAGCGGCCAATTTCTCGGGATCGGGCAAGTAATCGTTCAGCCAAACGTTAGTCATTACGCCCCCCCGGATCAACGGATGGAAAATCCCTTCCTGCTTTGCCCTTTCCAAAGGACTTACGGGCGCTGCAACGGCCAGGTGCGTGGAGTTGGTGTAATAGATTTCTCCCGTCGCCAGATTTCCCTTGACGATATGCCCGGCTTCTGGGGAAAAATATTTCAGATCCAGGCGCGCAAAACGGTAAGCCGTCGTTTCGGCAGGCGTCTGCTCCAGGAGAAACTGCATGCCGTGCTGCCGACCGAGTCTCTCCGCCTCGGCCAGCAGATGGGAAATGATTTTATATCCGCAGGCCAGCGCCTCCGGCTGATGCAACTCCTGGCCCCGGTGAATCTGGACCAGCTCATTGAGTCCCGTCACTCCCGTCAGATAGACGGCGTTCTTCATCCGGAGGTAGGAAAAGCCGTCGTTCTTCATGGTCAGCATGGCGAGCGGCCCTGATTCGCCATAGGAAAGGAGCTTCTCCATAAAATCCCGCTTCTCACAGTGGGCCTGCGCCGCCAGTTCCATGGCCTGGGTTGCCAGGGTCATTAACCGGCCATCATCACGGCCGGCCTTATAACCCAGACGCGGCAGGTTCAGGGTCACATTCTGGATGGCGAAGCTGCGGCGTTCCCAGGCAGCCCGGGCCGCTTCCGGGCAATTTTCCTCTGCGGCGCTGTTGATGGAACCGCAGGAATTTCTTATCCAGTTCCCGCGGTCAAAGACGAAACAGGTATTCCCCTTCTCGCCGGCCACGGCACAGATATGGTTGAGGAATTCACTGTGTCCCGGCGACTCGAAAAATGTCTTTCCGATGTGGACCAGCGGCCGGGGGAAGATAAACGGGCGCCCCTTGGCATCTCCCTCCTTGAATACCTCGAAAATTGCCCAGGCAAACCGCCGGGCATCAGCCAAATAGTCGCCATAAGTCTTGCCGGCCATTTCACCTTGCGGGCCGATGACCGGGCTGCCTTCCAGATGCCGGGGCAAATCCCAGTAAAGATGGATGTCCGTAAACATGGACTGCCCCCCCCGGGCCGACGTCAGTTGGGAAAACTCATAAATGAGCATCTGCGCGAACTGTCTGACCTCTTTATCATTCATGGCGGCCAGATAGGGGGCAAAAGAAAAGTTTATGGCGTCCCAGGCAATCACGCCGGCAAAATGACCCTGCAGCGTGGCGCTGAATCTTACCATGTGGGCCAGCAGGACTTCCGCATGTTTGGCCGGCTTGGCCACCGTCAGGGCATGGGGGAGATCAAGCCCGAATCTTTTTAAATATTCCAGCGACTGGCAGGCACTGTAGGGCCGATCAACGTATCCCAAACCATGAATATGAATATCTCCCGTAATATGGGCCTTGGCCACGTCAGCGGAAAAAACATCCAGCAACGCATATTCTCTTTTGATGCCCTCGGCCAGAATAAGGTTTGTACCCTCCGGGCTGTGGGGCAGGTTGGCGTTTTCCTTGTTCTCCAGCAAAATGAGCTGGCTGACATCATAGAGGGGGAAACCGATGCGGGCATGCCTGTTGCCGGCACGCTCCAAACCACGCTCGATGAGCCTGGCGCCCACCAGTTCCCTGATCAGGGACGACGTCAGCAGGTTGATGCCCGATGATAATAGCTGTTTTTCCACTTCCCGGCTGATCTCTTCGGCCGTGATCACATCAATATCGGTCTCGCGGAGCAGGGCATCAACAACCCGCTGACGATTCCAGCGGGAGACGTCTTCTGCGGACGTGCGCACAAAGAGGGTCAAGTCCGTAGTCTCAGGCGGCATGATTATCTTCCTGTCATCAGATGTTGGTCTTGTCGCCCTCGCCAAAGGTACTGAGAGTTTTTTCCGCGGCGACGGTAAGCTCTTCATCATAATCATGGCTGAGGGAAAACACCCGGAAGTGCACGACCCGGGCGGGTATGAACCGGTAGATGTCGCGCAGGGGCTCCGGCGATGTAAGCCCCGTCACGGGATTAAAAATATTGATTCTTTTTTCTGTCTCCGCCATCGGGTTCAAGGGGCGCGGGTCCTGAGTTGCCTGATCTACCCGAAAGGGCAATCTTTTAAGCGATGCGGGCAGATAGAACCGTATCCGCTCCTCATAGTCTTTACTGCCGGCGAAGGCGGCGCCCCTGGTAATCTGGTCAATGGAAAATTCCGTAGTAAAAGACATTTTCCACTTCACCTCCCGATTGTGGAGTTTCGCCCACTCCTGACCGAGCTTTCTCTTCTTGCTGTCCTTGTCATTTTGCCAACCCTGCACCTCTTGAAACAGGCGCCATTCGTCGAGACGGAGGTACGCATCCAATGCCTCAAGGGGGTTAAAGGGAAAAATAATATTCATGGTGTCGCGGAATATCTCCTGCAGATGCAGATCCAGCGCCCGGGTAGTTCGATGAAAATAGACATTCGTGTAAAGGTTCAACCGGGCATTCAAAAACCGGCTCAAGGTGGAAATGCCGGCCTGATGGAGGGTCAGACCGTCGCCTGTAAAAAATGAGTAATAGCGGAGCCGGGCAATATCCACGATATCCACGGAAAATCCCGTCGTGTAGGCGTCTCTCTGCACATAGTCAAGGTTATCCACGGTGTAAATACCGGAAAAAAGCTGCCGCAACAACTGCAACCACCGGGGCTGCTTGACGCTGCGCTCCGTGGGCAGCTTGATCAGGAAGGCCACTTGCTTCGGGTCCAGGCGCTCGCCGGATGCAAAGGCGCCGCTGGGGCTCCTCATGATCTGACTGATAATCTTCCCGAGTTTTCTCGTAATGATCTGCTGACCCAATACTTCGTGGTTCAGATTATAGGCGTTGAGAAAATTATCGTCAAAGAAGTGCCCGTAAGGGCCATGCCCCACATCGTGCAGCAATCCCGCGATCCGCAGCAACTCCTCGACATGATTCAAAGAGGGGACGTCCTTGCATACCTCACGCAGGCTCGGATAAAGATGCCGTCCAAATTCGCCGGCCATATGCATTGTGCCGAGCGAATGCTGGAAGCGGGTGTGCTCGGCAGCTGGATAGACCCACCGGGCGCTCTGCAACTGAAAAATCCGGCGCAGCCGCTGCACCCAGGGTGAATCAATCAGTTCCTTCTCCGTCTTTTCCAAAGGGAAATCGGGCGTCGGCACGGTGAAGGAAACATAATGATAGATGGGATCGGCAATCAGCGCCATCCCCTTATAGACATTGGCATATTCATGCAGCGGTTTCATAGGCCCATATCTACAATAATACGGACAAAATATCAAACCTTTATCCATCGGGCCTTTTTTATTGTAATGTTGTGATAAATGCTATAGTGTCGAGTATTAAATCACTAAATTCGGGAGATAGATGTAATTGGATGAATTTACGAACGAATCAGATATGGAAGGTTTAACTCTCCTGGGCAGCGAAGCTAAGCCCGCACGAGTACTGGAAATATTTCCCAACCATCATCAGGAGCGCGATTACACGGTAACGCTGGTGACAGGCGAGTTTACCTGTCTTTGCCCAAAGACGGGGCAACCTGATTTCGCCCGTATCACCATCAAGTACACACCGGACAAGTCGCTCGTAGAATCGAAGTCCCTGAAGCTTTATCTCGCCTCCTTCCGCAACGAAAGCACATTTCACGAACACGTGACCAACGTAATACTGGACGACCTCGTGCAGACGATGGCGCCGCGCTGGTGCAAGGTGAGCGCGGAATTCGCCGTGCGGGGGGGCATAGCCATCACGGTGGACGCCGAATACAAAAAAGCCGTCCCCCCTCCGCCCCGACCGAAAACCCCGGACGAGCCGGAGAAGCCGAGATGGATCGCCGCAGACAAAAGAACGGGCGGGGATAATTATCGCCCGCCCGCCGCCCGCTGGGACAGGGATCAAAGCCGCCCGGAAAGGAAAGCATATCCGCCCGCAAGGGAGACCGGAAGAGAGACCCCGGGAGAAAGAAAATGGCCGGAAAAAAGGGAATATCGCCCCGAGCAAGATAAACGTTGGCCGGCGCAAGGGGGACCTCGCCCCGAGGGAGAATACAAGCGTTCTGAGCGTAAGACTACGAAGTCTTTGGGAGAAACCAGAACCTGGCGGAAAAGGACGTAGGATAAAGTTACTAAGGCAAAATAATAACCTTCATGGACTCGCCGCCTGCTGCAACGAGGGCGAAACCCTTGCCTGCTTCTTTGAGAGGCAGGCGATGGGTGATCATCTCCCGCACCGCCACCCGCCCGCTCCGGATGAGTTCAATAGCAATAACAGCGTCTTTGGGACTGTTGCCATAGGAAGGCATCAGCCTGATCTCATTCCGCCAGAAGTCGTTGATGGGCAAGGGCAGCGTTATCCCGGGGTCGGTGGTGGCAAAGCAGAGAATCGTCCCGCCGCGATCCACGGCATGCATGGCTTGCGTGAATGCCGCCGGGGCTCCGGTGCAGACGATGACCAGATCGGCCAGCCTGCCGCCGTTGATCGCACGCAGACGGGCCGGAATGTCGTCGGCGGCGGAGAGCGTCATGTCGGCGCCGAGCTGCCTGGCCATGCCCAGTCGGTAGGCATTGATGTCCGTGACGATAACCCGACCCGCCCCGGTGGTGCGGGCCAAGAGCAGATGCAACAACCCGGAGATGCCGCCTCCCAGAATGAGGACGGTCTGACCGGATTGCAGCCCCGCCAGCCTCTGCCCGCGCACGACGCAGGCCAGCGGTTCGATGAAGACGCCTTCCTCAAAAGAAACTCCTTCCGGCAGGATGAAGACGCCCCGATCCACATTGATTGGGGGCACGCGGATAAATTCCGCAAATCCGCCGGGATCGTAATTGGTTGTATGCAGGGTCTCGCAGGCGGTATGATGATCGCTCAGACAATAATGACAGGTATTGCAGGGAACGTGGTGGGAAACAAAGACCGGATCACCTTTTTTATAGCCAGTCACCCCTTCGCCCAGGGCCGCGATAACGCCGGCAATTTCATGCCCCAGCACCAGCGGCGCTTTCTGCAAGCGATACCACTCCAGCACATCGCTGCCGCAGATCCCACTGGCGATGGTCTTGACTAAGATCTCACCCGACCCGATTTGCGGTACCTGCATTTCCTGCAACCGCACGTCCCGGTTGTTGTAGTACATGGCGACCTGCATCACTTCCCGCTCCAAATTCATCTGCCTTCTTTAATGCTCATAAACATGTCATCGGCGGCGGCGACAGTATAATTTTCATGAATGATGGCCTGCAAGGCCCTGATCATGGCCACCGGATGGGGATGCTGCCAGACGTTTCTGCCCAGATTTAGGCCGATGGCGCCCCTCTGTATGCCATCATGAACGAAATCAAATACTTCCCGTTCTGTTTCGCATTTCGGCCCGCCCGCCATAACCACGGGAACCGGACAGCCGTTAATGACCTTCTCAAAGTTTTCACACCAGTAGGTCTTAACCACCCGGGCGCCCAGCTCGGCCGCGATCCGGCAGCTCAAGGCCAGGTAGCGGGCATCCCGCTTGGCCAGCTCCTTACCTACCGCCGTTACCGCCATGACCGGCAGACCGTAGTTTTCGCACTCATTAACCAAGTTGGACAGATTGACCAGCGATTCCCGCTCATAGTCGCTGCCCACAAAAATAGACATGCCCACGGCGGACGCATTGAGGCGCAATATTTCCTCGATGGAGACAACAACCCGTTCATCGGCCAGATCCCGTCCCACCACGCTGGTCCCGCCCGAAACCCGGAGGATGATGGGTTTTTCCCCCAAGGGATCTACGCAAGACCGCAAAACGCCGCGCGTCACGAAAAGGGCGTCACAGTAGGGCAATAGCGGCTTGATCGTCTCCCCGGGTTTTTCCAGACAGGAAGTTGGTCCCTGGAAGTAGCCGTGATCAATAGGTAAAAAAAAGCAGTGCCCATCCGGCTGGATGAGCTGCGCCAAACGATTCTTCATTCCCCAATCCATTTCCATTCACCTCCCTTGCGGAAATTATTTTCTTGGGGTACATATATTAATTAGTCTGGAACTGCAACCTTAAGGTTGCTATCACCAGGCAAATCTTATTGACACAATACAACTATTTGCGTATGGAGGGGGGGCTGATTTGAAATCTGTTCCCCTTGTACAGCCCGATAATAATTTACAGGCGGCCCCGATGGCATTTTTTTCCTCCTTGAAAGGCGTTAGAGCGAAGCAGAGATTCCTGGCCTTCTTTGCGCTGTCGTTCCTCTTTCCCATCCTGATAGCCATTTTCATCATAAACAATTACATCGAGCCCGTTGTCGGCAAGGACCAATACGCACTTTTCCACAATGCCTTTGATTTAGGCATTGCGGCCATGCTTTTCTTCCCCCTGATCAGTTTCTTCCTTATGTACCGCTGGCTTAGCACACTTGAAAATGTAACCGCCAATATTATGTCCAGGTCAGAGGCGATCGCCAGACGGGAAGATGAATTTGTAACCCAGCATATTGAAGAAGATCATGAATTTGCTGTACCGGCCACGGAGCATCATCCGGAAGAAAACGAAGTACAAACCCTTATCCGGTCCTTCAATACCATTTTCCAGACTGCGGCAGACCAACTGGCGGAGCGGAACCATCTGCGCGAACTCCTGGCGCGCTTGATCGGCATTGCCTCCAGCCTGACGGCGGAACTGGATTTTGACCGTCTCTTTCCCCTTGTTGTCGGCAATGTCACAGAGGCCATGCTGGCGGAGCGAACCAGCATGTACGTTGTGGACTGGGAGAACCGGGAACTATGGACCAAGGTTTCAGAAGGGGTAAGGCAGATCCGCCTCCCCATGGGGCAGGGAATCAGTGGCCGCGTTGCCGAAACGGGAGAGATGCTCAATGTCATTGACGCTTGGGAATTACCCTACTTTGACCGCTCCTTCGATCTGAATAATAACTTCCGAACCCGCTCCGTGCTCTGTCTGCCCATTAAGAACCGCGCCGGAGAAACCATTGGCGTGCTTCAGGTTATCAATAAGAAAGGCAAGGATCGTTTCGATGAGGAAGATGAGACTTTCATGAGAGGGCTAACCTCTCAGATCGCCATTGCCCTCGAGAATTCAATCCTCGTTGACGAAATTCTGCTCTCCTTCAACAGTTCGATGACCACTCTGTCCGCCATCGTTGATGCGCGACATCACTTTACGGCGGGCCATTCCGACCGGGTTAAGGAATATTCCCTGATGATTGCGACAGAAATGAACCTGCCCAAAGAAAAAATCGAGCCTCTGAAATATGCCGCCCTGCTGCATGACATCGGCAAGATCGGCATTCGGGACGACGTCCTGATGAAGGCCGGCGCTTTCACTCCGGAGGACTGGGTGGAGATGAAGGCTCACCCCTCCAAAACGAGGACGATCCTGGACAATTTCCACTTCTCCCGCAACTTGAGACAGGTCCCGGAGATCGCCTGCCGGCACCATGAAAAGATGGATGGAACCGGTTATCCCGATGGTCTTACGGGCGATCATTTACCACTGGGTTCCAGAATTATTGCCGTGGCCGATGTGTTCGACGCCCTGACCTCGCGGCGGGATTATCCCAAATATGCCTTTGGTGAAACCATGGATAGTGAACCCATGCCGCTGCACCGGGTGATTGCAATTCTCCGGCAGGATGCCGGCAATCATTATGACCCGCAGGTTGTGTCCGCCTTTATGAAGACGCTCCCTCAAGCCCTGCTCCGGTACCGCGGTGAACATTTTACTGCCGCTTACGTTGATGACACGCTCCAGGAACTCAGCCCGGAACTATTATCGGGGAAGATAATTTCGTCTCCTGTGAACATTAAATAAATGCCACATCACAGCCGTGACTTCAATCGCCCTCCCGGCAGCTCTTTAAAGCCCTTGCGGGCCATGGTCCCTTTGCTGCGACCCTACTTGGGCGTCGTACTTGGGGCGCTGGTCGCCTTATTGCTTGCCTCGGGCGCCTTTCTGGCGCTGCCCGTCGCAGTGCGTTATGTCATTGATTTCGGTTTCTCCGCCTCTAATGCTGCCACGATTGATCGGTATTTCACGCTTTTTCTGGGCATCGCCCTGCTGTTCGGGATCTTCGGCGCGGCGCGCACCTACCTGGTAAACTGGCTCGGTGAGCGGGTGGCGGCGGACCTGCGAAAAAAAGTTTATGATCATGTGATCCGCATGGACCTGACCTTTTTCGAAGTCACCAAGACCGGCGAGGTGCTTTCGCGCCTGGCCGCCGATACAACGCTGATTCAAGCGATCTCCGGGGCCGGGCTCTCGATCATTCTGCGCTCTTCCATCCAGCTTGGCGGCGCCCTGGTGCTGCTCGCCATTACCAATCCGCGGCTCATGAGTTACATCGTGGTATTGGTGCCGGCGGTGCTGGCACCCATCCTGGCCGTCGGCCGCTGGGTAAGGCGCTTATCCCGGGCTTCTCAGGACCGCCTGGCCGAGGCGGGCGGGTTGGCCGGCGAGACCATAAACGCGATTCAAACAGTGCAGGCGTTTACCGCAGAGGAGTCGTCCAGCCACCGCTTCAGCGGGATGGTCCAGGTAAGCTTCGCCACCGCCGTGCGCCGCATCAAGGCCCGAGCCCTGTTTTCCACCGTGGCCACAACCGGCCTGTTCGGCGCGCTGATTGTAGTGCTTTGGATCGGCGCCCGGGCGGTGCTGGGGGGCGAGATGACGGGGGGCGAACTGGGTCAGTTCGTCATTTATGCAATGGTGGTGGCCATGTCGGCGGCCTCCTTGAGCGAGGTGTGGGGTGAACTGCAGCAGGCGGCCGGCGCGATGGAACGGCTCCTGGAACTGCTCAATGCTAAACCAGCAATTGAGTCCCCCGTAAATCCCACGGCACTGCCTGACACCCGCGCCGGCCGCATTCGCTTCGACAAAGTTTCCTTCAGTTACCCGTCGCGCCCCGATACCCTGGCGATAAATGATTTTGACCTGGAGATTTTGCCCGGCGAGAAGGTGGCCTTTGTCGGTCCATCCGGCGCAGGCAAGAGTACGGTCTTCCAGTTACTGCTGCGCTTCTACTCACCCAGGGAGGGACGTATTATCATCAACGGCGTTGATATCGCCAGGGCGCGGCCGGAAGACGTGCGCGCCCGCGTCGGCATCGTCCCTCAGGAAACGGTTATCTTTGGGGCCAGCGCCCGGGAAAACATCCGCTTCGGTCGCCCAGGGGCGACAGATGAAGAGATAGGAGCGGCGGCCCGAGCGGCGGCGGCGGATGGATTTATCCGGCGCCTGCCGCTGGGCTACGACTCTTTCCTCGGAGAACGCGGAACGCGGCTATCGGGAGGGCAGAAACAGCGGATCGCCATTGCCCGGGCGATCCTCAAGGATCCGCCGATCCTGCTGCTCGACGAAGCGACCAGTTCCTTGGACGCCGCAAGCGAACGTCTGGTGCAGGAGGCGCTGGAATACCTGGAGAAGGGCCGCACGACAATTGTTATCGCCCATCGTCTGGCCACGGTGCTGAAAGCTGACCGCATCGTCGTCATGCAGGAAGGGAGAATTATCGCCATCGGCCGTCATGAAGAATTGGTCCGCCGCAATGCTCTGTATGCCAGACTCGCCGAACTGCAATTTGTCTAACCCCTATATCGGGCGTTGCTTTATCCGTCCTCATTTGTTAGCCTGCGAACTGAAACAAGATGTCAACGGGAGGTTGACGCTTTTTATGACCGATGTCGTATGGCATATTTACCTCGGTGAAATACCCCATGGTCGGGAAGGGAATTATTGGGTGAGCTTTGAAAGCGATCCGGCACTGAAAGTGACGAAGGCCAATATCTATGGCCGCTGTCTGCCCTGCATCCAAAATCTTTATGAGCATCTGCAGCAAGGTCGTCAAGAGATCGCCCTCGGCACGGCCCTCCATTGCTGGAAGATAACTGCGGTCGTTCGGGACTTGGATGAAGCCGTGGCCCTGCTTACGGAGTTTGAAAAGAGATTCCCCCAGGGGCATGTTTACGGGAAAATGGGCAATGGCAGGCCCGGCGCAACGACTAATGTCGTTGTCTTCCATGCGGAAAACGAAGCGGAGAGGGATCGCCTGCAAGATGCTCTGACTCAGTGCGTAGAGTCGCTGGACATTAGTGCGCCCGTACAGATCTCACGAGGTTGCGCCGTCCTCTACCACGATATCCTGGGCGATGGAAGGAATTGGCAGCCCGTGACCGCGATCAAACATCCGGAAAACGTGGCCCCGTTGCTGGCAAAAATTAAAGAACTTCTGTACCGATCGGCAATCTCGTGAAGTTTTCACAATTATCGGACCGGCAAGGATCATATGAATTACTTCCCTCCCGCATATATTTCATTGATAATGAACGTGGTTTTGGTTACCGGGAGGAGTTGCTGCTGCCGACTTAGTAACAGGTTCATTCACCTCTTCCTAAAACATCTATTGCCGCTTACGGTCTTTGCCGGGGTACGTTAACACCTTGCTTTTCTGGTAAGTTCGCGCTCCCTCATTGGTCGGCCTTTTAGGATAATCCGGCCGTTTGTCTTTGGCGGGACTGATGACGACGTGTTTGCCGTTGATCATGAGGCCCGCAAAGGCTCCCAAAACCTGGGAAGAGAAGGTGTTTTCCACTTCCAGCATCGTTGACGTGTTCATGATTTCTATCTTGCCGAACCGGATGCCGCGATTGCCCGTGGCGTCGTTGATCTCGCCGATCAGGCGGCCCGGATTGGCGCCGTCTTTCTTGCCCACATTGATGATGAAGCGGGTAAATTGCCCGGTGGAGGCTGATTTGGCGATCTTACCTGGGGACAGATTTGAAATCTGCCCCTTCCTGTTGGCAGGCAAACTTGCAACCTGTCCCCTCCCCTGCTTTGAAATCTGTCCCCCCTTGTACTGGCCTCCCCCCCTGATTTCGTGGCTTTTCTTATATTCCACTACATTCAGATCCGGGGCGTTCCGGTAATATTCCAGGAAACGATTGAACTCAACGGAAACAAATCTTTTGATCAGCTCCTCGCGATCCAGATCCGCCAGGGTGGCCATGATAGCCGGCAGAAAGGGATCAATCTGCTTATGCTCAACTTCGACCTGTTTCATGATTTCGATCAGCCGGAGCAGTTGTTTTTCGCAGACCTCCTGTCCCGATGGGATAGGTTGCTTCTGGAATGTCCTTTTGAGCTTGCCTTCGATCTCGGCAATCCGATGCTTTTCCCGCAGATGGATAATGGCAATGGAGATCCCCGCCTTGCCAGCCCGGCCAGTGCGGCCACTCCGGTGGATGTATTGGGAGGTTTCGTCGGGCAGATTGTAATTGATCACGTGGGTCAGGTCAGTGACATCGAGACCGCGGGCGGCGACATCGGTGGCCACCAGCAACTGCAGATTCCTGCGGCGGAATTTATTCATCACCAGGTCCCGCTGGGCTTGCGAAAGTTCACCGTGCAGGGCGTCGGCATTATAGCCGTCCTGCATAAGCTTGTCGGCCACTTCCTGGGTCTCCTGGCGCGTGCGGCAGAAGATAATGGAATAGATATCCGGGTTGCTGTCCACGATTCTTTTTAAGGCCGGATAACGGTCTTTGGCCTGGACCATGTAATAGACATGATCCACGTTCTCGGCGCCTGCATTACGGCGGCCCACGGTTACCTCAACCGGGTCGGTCATGTATTTGTCGGCAATGGCGGACACTTCCCGGGACATGGTGGCCGAGAACAGCAGGGTATTCTTCTCTGCCGGCGTTTCGGCCAGGATGGCGTTCAGTTCATCCTGAAAGCCCATCTGCAGCATCTCTTCGGCTTCGTCCAGAACAACCGTGCGGATGGCTTTGATATTTACTTTGCCGCGCCGCATCAGATCGTGCAGCCGTCCGGGAGTGGCGACGATAATCTGGATTCCCCGCCGCAGGGCGTTGATCTGCGTCTCGATACTGGCCCCACCGTACACCGCCAGGATAGTTATCCCAGGGAGATACCTGGCGTATGCGGTCATATCCTTGGCCACCTGGACGCACAGTTCGCGGGTCGGACACAAGACGAGCGCCTGCGTTTGTTTGCGGTGGAGATCGGTCAACTGGAGCAGCGGTACGCCAAAAGCGGCAGTTTTACCGGTTCCCGTCTGTGCCAGCCCGATCATATCTACCTGCCTGGCCAGCAGGGTGGGGATTATCTGTTCCTGCACGGGGGTGGGTGTGGTAAAGCCCAGCTCCACAAGCCCCTTGAGGATGTCGTTATTGATGCCCAGTTCTGAAAATGGTGTCATGTCGTTTTATTCAACCTTCTTTCATTTTTCGTTACATAAACCGGCGCAAAAAGCGACCGGTGAGAGATTCATCGTTTTTGACCACTTCCTCGGGCGTGCCGTTCGCCACTATCCGCCCACCGCCCGGCCCTCCTTCGGGACCCAGATCAATAATATAATCAGCCGATTTTATGACGTCCAGGTTGTGTTCAATAACCACAAGCGTATTGCCCATATCCACCAAGCGCATGAGGACCTCGAGCAGCTTTCTGATATCATCGAAGTGCAGACCGATCGTCGGTTCATCGAGGATATAGAGGGTATTGCTGTTCGTCCGTTTGGCTAATTCCCGGGAAAGCTTTATTCTCTGCGCCTCTCCGCCCGACAGGGTCGTCGCCGACTGTCCGAGGCGGATGTAACCCAAACCTACGTCGCTCAAGAATTGCAGCTTGGATCTGAGCGACGGTATATTCGTGAAGAAGGTAAGCGCCTGCTCGACCGTCATATCCAGCACATCGGCAATGCTTTTGTCTTTATACTTGATTTCCTGGGTATCCTGGTTAAAGCGCCTTCCCGCGCAAACATCACAGGTGACGTAAACATCGGGCAGGAAATGCATCTCGATCTTGATCAGGCCGTTTCCCTCGCAGGATTCGCACCGGCCCCCCTTGACGTTGAAACTGAAGCGGCCCGGCTTGTAACCCCTGATCCTGGCCTCCGGCAGTCCGGCAAACAGATCGCGGATCGGCGTGAATATCCCCGTATAGGTGGATGGATTCGAGCGGGGCGTCCGACCGATGGGCTGCTGATTGATCATGATAGTGCGCTCGACGTCGCCCAGATCAACTATCCGTTTTATTTTGACTGGATTACCGCTCCAGGAAGTAGGGGCGACGCAGGCATCGCCCCTACTGAATTGCCGCGCCATTGCTCCATAGAGGGTTTCAATCACCATGGTGCTCTTGCCGGAACCGGAAACGCCCGTGACAGCGGTAAAAATACCTACGGGGATACGGATGTCAATATCCTTCAGGTTGTGCTCGTGTGCCCCTTCCAGAACAATGAACCTTGTTGCCTGGCGGCGCCTGGGCGGCACGGGAATGGAGAGACGGCCAGAGAGATAGCCGCCCGTGAGGGAATTTTTGTCCTGACAAATTTCTGCCGGCGTGCCCTGAAAAGTCACCTCGCCTCCCTGCAGGCCGGCGCCCGGTCCCATATCAATGATATAATCTGATTTCAGCATCATGTCGGCGTCATGTTCGACGACCAGGACCGTATTCCCCATATCGCGCAGCCTTTTAAGCGTGGCGATGAGCCGCTCGTTGTCGCTCTGGTGCAGACCGATCGTGGGCTCGTCCAGCACATAAAGCACGCCGACCAGGCCGGAGCCGATCTGGGTGGCCAGACGGATGCGCTGCGCCTCGCCGCCGGAAAGGCTGGTTGCCGAGCGATCCAGACTCAGATAGGTTAGCCCTACATCGAGCAAAAAACGCAGCCGCTCCTTGATCTCCTTCATGATCCGCTCGGAAATCAGCCACTCCTGAGAGGTCAGGTCAAGGTGGGTGAAGAATTCCATACACTCCGCGATAGACAGGGAACAGACTTGATGGATATTCCGGCCCGCTACCGTTACGGCCAGGCTTTCTTTCTTTAATCGCGTGCCCGCGCAGGCCGGGCACTCCGTCAGGCTGATGTATTTTTCCAGTTCGCTGCGCACCGCCGGAGAGTCCGTCTCACGGTAACGCCGATCCAGACGGTTGAGGACGCCCTCAAAGGGCTTGGTGTAAAAGAACCGCTGCCCGCCCTTATCGAGGTGAAAACGGATTTCCTCCTTATCCGACCCATGAAGAATGACCCTTCGCACGTTTTCAGGCAAGGAGTTAAAACTGGTATTGACATCAAAGTGATAGTGCTTGGCCAGAATGTCGAGCAATTGATGATAATGCAGGGAATGGCGACCGGCCCAGGGGGCAATGGCGCCTTCGCGCAGCGACAGCTCACGGTCCGGCGCAATTAGCTCCTCATCAAAGTACATCTTGCTGCCCAATCCCGCACATTCAGGACAGGCCCCGTAAGGGCTGTTGAAGGAAAAGATCCGCGGCGCCAGCTCCGGTACGCCGATGCCGCATTCCGGACAGGAGTATTTTTCGCTGAATAACACCTCCGCGCCGCCCGCATCCACCTTCACGAGTCCCTCGGCCAATCCTGAAGCCAGCTCCAGTGAGTCCCGGAGACGCTTTCTGACCCGATCGTTTAATATCAGCCGGTCCACGAACACATCAATGTCGTGACGCTTGTTCTTGTCGAGGACTATGTCTTCACCCAGCTCCCGGGGGAGGCCGTCAATACGAACCCGGACATAGCCTTCTTTCTGCAACTTTTT
>JAPLJV010000042.1 GCA_026388415.1 Deltaproteobacteria bacterium
TTGGCCCAGGGAGTAATTTTTTGTCGGAAGTGCGCCAGCCCCATTAATCATATTGACCAGCAGCGGGGTGCCCAACTGCTTCAGTCCTTCCATGAGTGGATGGGTGAGGATGCCTTTCGAGAGGTTACCGGCTGCTTCTTTCAGTTTCGCCGCATCAGCTACCTCGACACCCGCTGCGCCAGTATCATCGATGATAAGGACTTTCAGATTCTTGGAGCCCATAACTGCCCCGAGTCCACCGCGTGCAGCCATCCTGATCTTGAAGTCGGATGATGTGACCGCTACGGAGGCAGCCTTCATGAGGCTCTCACCACCGGGGCCGATACTGATAACAGTTACTCCGTCGCCATAGTCGGTTTTTAGCTTTTCGATCAAGGCGTAATTCCCCATACCCTTGAAGCTCACAGCGGGCATGAAGATCACGCCATCCTTGGTGACCTTCAGCATTATTAGGTCATTCGAAACCCCTTCGACGACAATTCCTTGGATACCAAGCCTCGCAAGCATCTGGGCAGCAGCCCCTCCTGCGTTGGCTTCCTTTATACCGTTGGTCAGTGGGCTCTTTGCCCCGACAGAGAGACGACCGTTATTAGGTGCAACGGTGCCGGCAAGGATGCCTGCGGCAAAGACAAGCTTATTATCTTTTCCCAAGGCATCAGCGGTGCCAGCCACCTCTTCGCTGATAATCTTCGATATAAGAGCCCGCCCGCCAAGGTTCGCATAGAGCGGTGGTATGTCCTCATACCGATACTGCTGGTGCGCCAAATCAACCCGAAGTATTTTTCTCATCGTCTCCTCCTTACTATTTTTGATTCATCCCCCTGCCAGAGGCGTAAATATCTGTACCTCGTCGCCATCCTGCACGAACTCGGCAGGTCTCTTCAATATCCACACCGAACATAAAAGCCCCCCCCGCAGGGAGGTTGAGCTTGGCTGCCACATCCTGATATGCTGTTCCTTGGCTTACTTCGAGTTCCAATATGCTTTTGTCGTCGTCTCCGGAGTGGATAGCCAATAGACCGAACAGCCGCACACGTATCCTCATTGTTCTTTACACGTCCCTCGGCATCCTTCCCACCCAATCTCCCTTTCGCCATTGATGAATACCCGATTGATAGGGCGGAAAATAGCAAATTCGCTAATTTAGTCACACAAGTAAAATCAGGCACTTGTGCGGAGAACAAATCCACCGTGGGTATAGGGTGCCCTTTTTTGCTTGTCAATGGCTATTTGGAATCCTAAACTGATGACTATTTTGTGAAATAAATTTGTTCCTTTTATGGTGGCGTAACTTCTATGACTTCGAAGAGGACGCCCACTTTTTCGTATGTATCGAGATATGCTGCACGGACATGACCCATTCCGGGGACATCCGTCTCTGCCCACATGAGCACAGGAATATTTAGTTTCTCTGCTCTTGCTAAGACACCATCGTAGTCATAAGTGATGAAACCGAGATGCTGAACGCCTTCACCGTGTTTTTCAAGAAAGTCTTTATGGTAGGGATCGCCCGTTACAACCTCTATGAGTTCCAGAGATAACTCCGGCGTTAATTGGGCGATACCGATCTTCAAGACCATATCATCGCTTCTGCGCCCCTTGATAAAGCCCTTTTCCGGCTTAAAGTCTAAGGTCATAAAAGGTCCGATACCGATAATCTCTTCATAGTTCCTGATAGTCTCGGAAACGTTCCGGACTACACAGCCGACCTGGGCCACTGTTCCGAGTTTTAATGTTTCTTTAAGCTCTTGTTTATCCGTCATACATACCTCCTCCATTTTCTGAGATATCTCCTGTACTCCTGGTTTTGAAATCCCTTACCAGCATCCATGAGAGCGATAATCCTCATAATATAAGTTTGCCCCTGTTGATCTCTGTTCTGGTTGCAGAGTAAGTAATTCCTAAATTCATTTGTGAGGGCCCCAATCCTCTGTTATCGCGGTGATAGTCGAACTCATCTTTCCGGCGGTATTATAGGAAGTTCAATACGGGAAGGATGCTGGGCATCATGGTAAACGGTTATGGCCGGTATGATGTTTTCCGGGTCTTTCGGGTCGTTCTTTGGAGATAGCGCGGGGTGCAGATCATACGTGGGCCAGTCCGCACATGCGATAGAGACCCGCATTCTGTGACCCTTCTTGAATACCCAGGAGGTGGGTTGCAGATCAAGGACGAGTTCTACCTTCTTGCCGCCTGCGAAAATTCCTCCATTGTAGTCTGTATCACGGAAACCGTGATAGGGTAGCTCGGGAAGCACCGGCAACCGTTTGCCAGGAGGTAGCATCTCTTCCTGGGGAACGAGTTTGGCAAACCCGGCGCGCAGCTTGCCCTCGGTAATATAGGAGGATTCTCCCTTCTCGTCTATATCCTCGAGGTACACGTAGAAATCGCCGTCATTCGCTGTTGAGGATACCCATAATCGGACAATCGGATGGCCCGTTACCTCTGTATCAACTTTCAGAAACTCCGATGTATAGGACAGGCACTGTGGTTCTTTGCACACTCCTTTCAGTATTTCATCACCCTGCCACCCTGCCATCCACCTGCTGTTTCCTTGGGGGCCTGACCGTGTATCATGAGTCAAATCAGCCCTGAACAGGTCTAACCCATCGCTCATTGTTGTTCTGACAAGACTATTTCCTTTTTCAAAATAGTAGGGGATCACCACCTGCCTTGCAAGAGGCCACTCCTTCTCAGATCGCCAGCCGCCTCCGTTCATTACATAGATAAGCACCCGTTGATCATCATCAATCCCATTCCTGATTCCCTTCAGGTACCGGTCGAAAAACCGAAGCCGTTCCTTCATTTTCCCGCTAATGAAGGCTTCTACATCATCTCCGAAATATTTTGGGTATGGCACGGGTCCTGGATCTGTACCGATGTCTACGGCATTATGAGTGAGCGGTTGCATCATCATCCGCGAGGGATTTGTTGCATTCAATGTGGCATGCCACTGTGTAGTCCCCTTGGTAAAAAAATCAAACCAGCCGCCCATGTTGTATATTGCGATGCCGGACTCGGCAATCTTCATAGGCCAATCATTTGGCCCGATGTCCGTCCAGGCGTACCTAGTGCCCGCGATGCGGGAATTCCTATATGGCGAGGCTGGAACCCATTTTCTTATATCAAGATTGCTGAGATGTTCTTTTATGGCGTTGTAGTAAATACCCTGGCGTTTCTTTCCGTCACGGTACACTGGGGGGCTATTCAAGAAAGACTTTTCGGAATTATAGAGAGGTATCTCGTCGGCAAGGTCACCGTCCCCGTCTTCATCAACCACCGGTGCGGGTGGCAACTTTGGTTGCGGGGTTCCCCTGGTCTCTGGAAGGTATACTGCCATGTCGTAAAGGTGAAACACCCCGCCCAGCATTTCAAGGAACCTGCTGCTGAATATACCTCCACAGTAATACAGGCCACACTCAAAGGAATCAAAGCCGATTATTTCCGGCATGATAGCCTTAAGGGCTCTCGGCTTTTGTGCAGCGACGGCAAATTGGGACCACCCTCCATAGGATGCCCCGTACATACCCACATTCCCATTGCACCATGGTTGCGTCTCGATCCAGTCTATGATCTGTTTGCCGTCCATCCCGAGCTGTGGGCTCATGTCAAGACGGGAGCCAAATGAGGCACCGCTCCCGCGCATATCGGCAACAACTATTCCATATCCATGGGACGTAAAATACTTGATGAACCCCTCCGGAGCCATCACTTGATTCTTGAGTTGACCATTTTCGGGATCAATGTTCATCCGATAATACGGGTGGTACGCTAACAACACGGGAAACGAGGCATTGCCTGGTCCTTCCTTCGGCAGATAGACATCCGTGGCAATCTTGGTGCCATCAAACATAGACACATACTGGGATGATCTTGTGTAATTCCTATAGACCGGAAACGAATACCCCTTATATTCGAAGGGTGTGCTTACCTTTCCGGTGCCCTCGTCGGATGCCCGCAGAAGGGATCCATTGATTAGGAGCAAGAACAAGGATAAAACAAGTAATATGAGCGTGGGCACTACTGGTTTGTCTGCCTTATTATTTGCCATGCATTTCCCTCTTAAGAGCGGAAATATCATATAGCCTCCTTTTTGTGTCAGACTCTAAACCAACCATCTCAGAATCAGGCCGGATGTGTGCCCTCCAGCCCCGGGCCCGAAGAGACCAACCAGCGAACCCTTCTTCAGTCCGCCTTCCTGCCAAAGTTCTGCCAGATTTGCCCCCACATCCACGTTAAGGGCGCCCCCAAACCTCTGATAGGTCTCCTTCCACTTTGTACGACTTACGCCAGCCTCTTCCATTCCCACCATCCACATGCGCATGAGCGGCAGACTCGCTTGATGGGCAATAACGAAATCCAGATCCGAAAGCTCCATGTTTATCTTTTTGGCGGCCCTTTCCAGGGTGTCGCGCACATAGTCCTTTGCTATCTTCATTTGGTGTTCGATAAACTGAGAAGTGAGAGTAACATACAGACCAAATTTTCTTTCACCTTCCTTAAGTAATTCAGGATGTTCGGCAGCCCGCATGATTACGACACAATCATCGTATATGATGCTTTCAGTCCGTGCACCGTGTGCGAGAAACTCGCACTTCAAGTTTTGCGACGACACGACTGCGGCCGCAGCACCATCGCTTATTGACATAGCGGTTGGGCTCGTTTTGTCAAGGCCGCCAATGCTCACTGCAGCCACCATCACAACGAGGACCCGCCTATATTGTCCGCTCAGAACCAGGCACCACGCAAGGTGGCTGGACTCTGGGAAGCTTGCCCCTCCCTGTCTAACATCGAATACGGGCACCTCACTTGGAAAACCCAACCTCTGGTGAATCGAACAACCGACGCCCGGTAAGGCATATTTTCCCCCACAGTTCTCAGCTATAATGCAGTCAATATCGTTTGGCTTTAGTCCGGCAGACTCCAGCGCTTTTCGAGCTGCTCTCTCGCCCAAGATTTCTGAGCCATCTCTATGTTCAACCCTTCGTACTTCGTCAGGCATTCCCAGTACATTCCTTTGCTCTGCCGGGATCACTTTTTCGAGGTATGCAAAATCACGCCTCTTCAATACCTTCTCCGGCCAAAGACCGACGACGGTCTCGTATCCTACCTGCATTTTGAAATCCTCCTTCTTAAGTTTCTCTGTAACAAGCCGCTAACTGCCGGCAAGCAAGTCCGCTCTCCCTACAAATCTCAATGCATTCTCGCCCATTACGTGGGATTTCTCTTCTTCTGTGAAACCAACCTGCTCAACGCACTCTACCCACCAACTCTGTGGCTGGACAGGGAAATCCGTCCCGAACATTGTCTTATTGGTAAGGCCAAGCTGTTTTACCCATCTAAGCGTGTTGAGAATCCCCTCTTTCGTCATGGGGAAGGGAGCGGATGTGTCCGTCCAAACATTGGCATGTGATTGCATACAACACATGAGGTCAAATACATCAGGCGGATAGGGATATCTCCCAAAATGGCAGATTTGGATTTTCAGCTCAGGTAGATCATGGGCTAATTCGTCAATCGGCACAATGTTACAGAACTGAAGCCGCAAACCGGGAATCGGAGCCGGCTGTATGTGGTATCCAACGGGGATGTTGTACTCGATGCACTTCTCGTAAAGGGGATAGATTCTCTTGTCGTTCGGGAAGAGCTCCATGCAGACAGGATGAAGCTTGAGGCCTCGCAGCCCCATGGCGTAAGCCTCGTCAAGCATGGCGACTGCGTTCTTAACGCCCCTCTTAATGGGATCAATACTTGCGTAGCCGCAGATGAACCGGTCGGGATATTTTTTTATGGTCTCGGCAACAAACTCGTTAGGGATGTTGAGGCCTGCCGCCTGCAGGTCATAGGCCTGAAGAACAGCATATTGGACCCCGGCCTTGTCCATCTGTTCAAGCAGCACGTCAGGGGTGGGGAGACCGAAACTGACGGGCAGAAGTCTTGCGAAAGCATCACGTATCGCTTCCGACATCATCCCTTCATGACCGACTACATGGCAATGGACATCTACGATTGGTTTCACAGAAAACACCTCCAGTCCTTTATCTGTTGCTTCTACATGGCACGCGCCTCTCCTACTGCGCTGGAAATTCTACAGTCCTCTTCTACCCCGGTACCTGCTTCAATAGGCCCGACACAACGCCTCCATCAACAGGCAATGCTACGCCCGTAATATAGGAAGCCTTATCCGAACAAAGCCAGACGACGGCCTCCGCGATTTCTTCCGGCATCGCAAACCGCCCCAAGGGTGTTGTCTTCTGAAGGAAATTCCATGCGATGGGGTCAATGTCCTTAAGGGGTTCGAGCATCGGGGTAAGAACCGCCCCGGGGCAAACGGCATTTACTCGTATCTTTGCAGACGCGCAATCCAGGGCAGCAACCTTCGTGAGTGCGATCACACCCGTCTTGCTCGCTGTGTAGGGGCTGTGACCCTGTATGCAAATGAGGCCGGCAGCGGAGGCAGTGTTTACGATCGCACCCCCTCCCTGCTTAGCAATCCACGGGATTTCGTACTTCATGCAGAGCCACACGCCCTTCAGGTTAACGTTCATGGTTAAGTCCCATTGTTCTTCCGTGCACTCTACAGTAGGTACCACCACTCCAACGCCTGCATTATTGAACGCACAATCCAGACGGGCATAGGTATCAACCGTCTTTTGCACCATCGCCTCAACGTCCGACGCTTTTGAAACATCGCACTTTATGAAGATGGCGTTCCCACCTGCTCTTTTAATAAGCTGGGCCGTTTCCTCGCCGCCCTGGATATCCACATCGGCAACACAGACCTTGGCTCCTTCGCGGGCAAAGGCTATCGCGGTTGCCCTGCCAATACCTGAAGCACTTCCTGTCACCAATGCTACTTTTTCTTCAAACATTCCTGACATATCCTGCCTCCATCCTTTAATCTATTTCGATTATCAACTTGCGAGAAATTCTATCACCACAAGCGCCTTAGGTCCCTATCAATCTTTACCAACCACTTCTACTAATTATGCTCTTTGCGTCCTTTACTTTGCACCCATGTACTGCTCCAGCGAAACGCCTTTTCTGCCCCAGAAGGCTGGGATCTGGTATTGCCATACTATGTTGCTGTGAAGATCAACATGATCTTTCATGAGATTTAAGACACCGCCAAGATGGAAGACACCCATGTCAGGCTCAAACTCATAGCCGCCCTGAAAGGTCCTATAAAGTCTGCCTTTTTGGTCGTAATTCGAGATTTCGTAAAACAGGAAATTTTCTCTATCCACGATGAAGACGCGCTTGCTGTATACATAATTTTTGTCCAACTGCCTGCCCTCTATGACATATACGGGCCGTCGCATAAATTTGACATTCCGCATTTCCAGTCCTTTTTTTGTAACATATTCCGTACCGTCAAAAACCTGTAACAGGAGCTCCGTTTCCTCAAGAACCTTCCACTCATAGGGGTAGATGGTGGGGGAAAGTTTCTGCAGGAACCCCTCGCTATCATCGTATATCAGATCCTGACCTTGGACCGGATCCTGGCTATCGGAGGAACTCAACATGCGGACACGTCTGAGCTGTGGCACATACGCCATGAGCTGATCTGCTTTATTGGAGTCTAAATAGTAAAGGGCTGACATCGCGGTGCCCACAGAATCCCTTGGTTTGAGAAAATCCATTACGAACGTTTTTATCTCTCCCCGCTTTTTTGCCCGTTCATCGAGCCAGCCATATGGTTCCAGTGCAAGCCGCCCTCCCAGCTTCAGGTGACGGACTTGGCCACCGCCGTCATAATCCTCTGACAAGTCCTTTCGATAGCCTTTGTATCGGTTAAAAAGAACAAAACTTCCGTCCCAACTCAAATATCTTTTTTCAACGTTGTACATAATTTGCAGCGCTTTATGCGGCCCCGATGGTCTTGGAAAGGGATATCCCCCCTCCCAGCTCGTGGGCGTTAGATAGCCCTTGCTATCAACCTTTATTTTGGAACTGTTCTCTTTGGTTGCCTTAGAGACTGGCAGGGAATGGTACCACTGTACCGTAGGAACAATCTCGAACTCTGCTACGTTACCGGCAAACGGTGGTCCGCCTGGCTTGAGCCGGCTCCCCAATACCGTCCCGAACAGTTCCTTGAAACCGGGATACTTTTCCAGATCTTTATAGGTATATTTTCCTGGCTTGACCTCCGGCGCCTTTTTACCTACCACATCCGGAGCCTTGAACCCTACTATCCCAGCCCATTCTTTCTTCATCTCGTCCATAGGAAATACGAGTTTCTCGTATAGTTCTTTGGGCAGGATGCTTTTTAAAGAATACTTGCCCTCCATGAGCGACCTCGGATCGTCGTAATACGCCTTCGTCTTTTCAAGTTCAGCATAATTCATCAGATACGTCTTCGGATCCGGTGGTTCCCAAGCCGGTGCAGCCGCTGGGACAAATAACCCGGCAAGAAAAGCTAACGCCAATAATGCCATGTATCGTTGGATAAATCTTAGAAAGTATTTCATACTTAGACCCCCTTTCATAACTACTTAGAATTTGTATGCAACATTGAAGTATATATGGTCTTTATCCTTGAGGGGCTCGAATCCCACACCTTCTTTATTCCATTTCACGTTGAGGACCCCCAGGGTGTATTTCCACGCGTCGCTGTGACTCCATACCAACTGATACCTGAAAAATTCCGACTTATTCGTATAGTCCCGCAACCAGAAAACCGAAGGCTGCAGCTTGGCATTAAAATACGCAGTGCTTATACTGAGAGTAGTTTTCCAGTTGTTTTCGTCCACACCAACCAGACCTCCCGTTGGATAGTCCATAATCCTCTGGTCATAGACTTGCCCGGATAATGCAAAACCTGACTTATCGTTGAGGAGAGGTATCTTCACTTTCCAGTCCAGGCCTACAGCAGCACGGGTTTCATCAAACGTCTCAAACGTGTTGCTGTTTGTCGTGAATGTGCTTTTGAAGGCATAGAACGTTTCGAGCCGCAGGACCGGGGATACACCACCCAGGAAACTCGCCTTCAAAGGGGTGATATCCCTTGTGAATGTGGCGCCCACAAATTTGAATAATGGGTAGTAACCCTCGACTGCCGGAGACATGATCATCCGGTTGTCCCAAGCCGAAGTAGCCATGCCCGGGGGGGCGGCAACATTCGTGGTAACAGCGTCAAAACTGCGCCCGTAATAGCCATTCAAAGAAACTCGCGCATCGAATAGGTTCGCCGTTATTCTTCCTGCATAGGCAAATCCGTCCTGGCTAAAATTGCCCGGCTTCTCAATGTTGGACGCTAAAGAACCGAGATGTGCATAATCGGCCGGGTAGGGACCGCCAAGCGGAATGTCTACCCTTGGCGCCCAGATGCCTGCTGTATCATTGCCAGGTACGGGCCCTTGATTTCCGCGAAACTGCGCATTAGGGTTAAAGACAAACTGAAAGTTCAGGTCCTGCAGCCAATCTGGTCTTGTTGGCGGGCGGTACTCTGTCCTGAGAAGGAATATCGGGACGATTGAGTTCTCATACTCGACATCCGTTATTCCCCGCCTCGCATCAGTGGGGTTAATCTGATCCATGAGCCGGAACCCGTCAGTTTCTCCCCAGCCCACTATCTGTTTCCCTGCCCGTACGTAAAAGTCTCCTTTTTTCACAGTAACATGGGCCTCACCGAGTACATCCTGCCAATTATCCAAAACGTAGAGGCGATCCCGGGACTTGTCGAATCCCTTCGCCTGCCATTCATCATTATTGGAGAAGACCGGGTATGCCTGGTCGGCATTGAATTTACCGCTCACGAATAAGCTTATATCCGGGTGCGGATCATATTTTGTCTCCAATATTATTTGTGTAAGCAACGATTGAATACCCTTTTTCGTGTCGTACTGATCTTCGGTAATCCCATAAGCTACGCCCTGTTTGATAATACCCTGAAAGCTTAAGCGCTTGCCCCCCAGTTCGGTATCTATTGCAGAAGCCGGGCTGGTAAAACATAACGCAATCGTAAACAAGACAGCAGCAACCAGCCCGTAAATGCCCCAATCTTTTCCTTGAATACAAAACCATTTTCTCATAATACGCCTCCCTTTTTAACTACAAGTTTTGTTATTCCTTCAAGCGAACATCTCCAACTAACCTTTGTTTGCTACCCTTTCCGTTGCCTGTACAACTACCTGTTCGACAAAATTTCTGCTAATAAACTTTGGCTTTATTATCCAGATCATCAAAGGATGTAACGTGAGACTGAGCAACACGTTGGCTGCCATGATGAGCGAGAGGAAAAAGCCTACCTCTGCCTGAAACTTCATGTCCGAAAAGAAGTACCAGGTAAGGATCGGCAATATAACCGTTATCCCCGTGTAGACGACAGCCTTGCCACAGGTACAGATGGACTGGGTAATGGTTCCCACCCAATCCCCTTTCTGGAGAGGAAACTCCTCGATACAGCGACTATAAAGGTAAATCGCGAAATCAACACCAACCCCGGCGCCTATTGCAGCGATAGGGAGGGTATTGATGGAAAGACCGATATTCCTCATGGACATATAGGTGAAGGACATGGCGTTCGCGAGGATCAAGGGAAGGGTGAGCATGAGGCCGGCTACAATAGACCTGTAGGATAATGCGCAGAGGAGAAAAATTCCCATATAGACAGCGATGTCTATTATGATATGGGACCGCTTCATCTCCTCGTTTACCGCAATCTCCATACCGATCCTCCCGCCGGCAAGCTTGAATTCCCCTTTTTCAATCTTCATCGGCCGCGTCTTGAAAAAGTCGTATGCAGCGTCACGGATGCGAAGGAGGTTTTCTGACGTGTGATCGGCGAAGAAGAGCGTGATTTGCGCACGCTCACCGGTAGTGTCCAGAAAACGCTCGAAGGAGCTCCGGGGGGTATTCTGCTTCACCATGTTCATAAGACCCGTGGACATGGTCTGATTCCGGGGGAGTTGGTACCAAAGCTTATCCCCATCATGATACGTGACATTCGTCATTTTCACCACATCAAGAATCGAGGTAGCGGATTTGTAGATGTCCGGCAGTTTTTCCTTCATGTGCTGGGAGAACCCTTCAAAGGTATTGAGTACCGCCGGGTCATAGACGGAATCCTTTTGGCCTTCGTAGAAGAGCATGAGGTTCTCCGATGAGACATCGAATGTTTTGTTCAATATCTCCTGGTCTTTGTTGTACGTATGATTCTCATAAAAAATGGGGGAGCCAGGCGTGGAATCGCCAATCTTGAGCTTACCCATTTCCCATATACAAAAGACGGTTAAAACAATGATGATGGTACCCACCACATACCTGGTCCGGGGGGCAATGGAGAAACTGGTGATATTCATCATGATTCTCGCCTTCCAGTCAATCTGGCAGGTCTCCTTTGCCCATTCACTGCTATCCACCTTGAAGGGTATGAGGCTGCAGACTGCCGGTATCAGGAAACCAGTTAAGAGGATGGTGCCCATCCAGAAGCTCATAATGACGGCGAGGTGTTGCATGAGGGTAATTTTAGCAATAAAGAGGACCGCAAAACCTGCTACATCCGCTGCCACTGCTGCAAAGTTAGGAACCCACATGGTCCGCATGGTCTCATAGCAAGCACGGGACCGGTCACCACCGCTGCTGTTAAGCTCCTCAAAATAGCGGTAGGCGATCTGATGCGAGTTCCCTATCATTCGGGAACCGACAAGGAAGGCAAGGACATATAGAAGGGGGTTGAAGTTTATCCCGGTGAATCCGATAAATCCGAGACCCCATATAGTGAGTATACCTGTATTCGCGAGGGGCGAGATCATGCCGCTGAAATTGCGGAAGATTAAAATGAGCACGAGCGCAACAGCGAAGATGCTAATCCCGAAAACCATGTACATCTGGGGCTTCAAATTGAAAATCCACCCCATCAGCACGGGATAACCGACGATGTGGAGCGTGGTCTGTCCGTCGCTGTAATCTTTTTTTAGTTTATCAAGGAGCCTAAAGGCTCTTTCGTAAGAGATGTTTTCTTTGAACTCAGTCAAGATGAGGGTTCCTGTACCATCTTTTGCCACCAGGGTCCCGTTGTAGGCAGGGTTGGAGAAGATGTTCCTCTTCAACAGCTCCATCTCTTTGGGAGTTTGCGGTACGCTGGGGAACATGAGGGGGGTAACGCTGATCTCTCCCTTGGCCTTGGTGCTAACGACCTTTGTGGAATGGCTCGCGATGGATACGGTGAGGGCCCGGTAGACTTCGTCCCAGAGTTCGATCTCCTGGGTCATCTTCTTCACCTTTGTCAGCGTGGCTTCATTAAAGATATCGCCGCTCTTGGCCTTCACTGCAATAACCGCTCCTGAGCCTCCACTGCCGAAAATTCTGGAAAACGTTGCATGAAGCTTAAGATAAGGATGATCATAGGGGAGCATATCTGACAAGATGACTTCCCCGCGAATCTTAAAGGCACCAAAAAGAAAAACAGCGGTAAGGACCAAGATAAGGACAAAGACCTTTAGTCTGTGGCGTGTCAAAAACCAACAGAATTGATCTAACAGTGTCATATTATTGCCTTGCTGCATTTTTCTTGCCCCTCTCAGTGTCTTAATGTAGTATGATTCTTCGTTGCAAACTTCTACGCCCCGATAGATCAGTACATAACCCGTGACCAGGCCGGTAGTGTTGTGCTGCCATTGCTCACATAGATAGCCCCGTCCAAACCCACAGCAACAAAACTTGCTGCACCGCGTGGTACGAGTCCATACAGCCATCCGTACGTGATAGGTGGTTTGAACTCAGGGCTCTTCCAGGTGTTACCTCCGTTGTAAGACCATACGAAAACTCCATCGCCGCCAATGGCAATGGCGCCTGTCTTATTCGACACCACTGAGTAAAGATGAACCTTTGGCACAGGTACATTCACCTTGCTCCAGGTTCTCCCGCCATCTACGGTTCTGGTCACATAGCCGTCTATACCAACTGCCCATGCTGTCTGCGGGTTTACAGCAAAAACACCAAACAGGAAATTCCCGGCCACTATCTCGCCCGTCTCTTCCGAAATACCGAACTCACCGGCTTGTTTCTTCCATGATGTACCGCCATCGTCTGTGTGATATACAAAACCATACTCACCGACCGCCCAGCCGTTTTTATCATCACAGAAGCGAACGCTTTTCAGGATATAGTCAAGGTCGCTGAACTGCTTCACCCAGGTCTTTCCCCCGTCTTTCGTGTGCAGGATAGTCGTTCTTTCAGTAACTATCCAGCCTTTCTGTACATTGGCAAAATGGACTCCCATCAGGAAGTAACTGATAGGGCTTTTCTGCTTAGCCCAAGTTTTCCCCCCGTCTTTCGTGTTGATAATTATCCCCTCGTCCCCTACTGCCCACCCGTTTTTTTCGTCCACAAAATGTATCGAACTGAGCGTATAATCTGTTCCCGTGTCCTGGCGACTCCATGTCTTACCGCCATCTGCAGTATGAACGACACTGCCCCACCGTCCACATGCCCACCCATCATTCTCAGTCGGAAACGTAACGGAAAAGAGGTCTTGTTGCAGTTTTTTCTGGTTAGCTGCAGGAGTAGCCGACTCACTGCGGAGAGCAGCAAAAAAGAGAAAAATACAGATGAGCACAATAGCGCTTAGAACGCTGCTCCGTCTTTGATTGTTAGCGAATTTCCGGGGCAATGTTTTGTAATGACTCTTAGAAACCCCCTGCATCTTTGCTCCCCCCTTCAACAAAAAAACATGATTTATCTAAAAACTTATGATCGTCTGATTTATTATCTACAATCACAATAGGATCTAATCAATAGCAGAAATCCGTCATTTTTTATTTATTATCGTATTTTATACACAGACATTCATACGATTTTTTGTAGGGGCAATATAATAGAAAATTGCACGCTACCGCCACTCATACTATTACGCCCCCCATGTAAGTACCCGCATATACTCGTGTTTCCAATAAGCAATATCTTGATCCCATAAACTGACCAGTCGAGCATAGTATTAACGAAACTATACAAATAATGTCCATAGCGGGAACCCGTCAATTCACTACTGTTCCAAAAAGTTGCATAAATAACACTCCAAACTTACGGGGTATTTGCAAAACGCTTGATATTGCATTGTCTTTGACGGAGATGATATATATCTGATTATTTTATGATTTTGATATTTTTTGATAAGATATTGTATTTGACGAAGGGCGTATAAGCAGAAAATCTTGGCCACAAAATGTGGGGCGCGCGCCGATGATCGTGAAAGGGATGTATTATGGCAACCACACCAATGATTTATCGTGCGGACTCATCGCCATCCATCCTATAAAATTGGAACCCGTCCCCGATTGTTAATTACGAATCTCCGTGCAGTGCCTTCTTTGCCGTTTCCGGCTCCCGGTCGAAAATTGTCAGGAGGGCCGCTGCTGCGCCGGTAGGATTGCGGCGGTGTTGCTCCCAGTTCTGCAAGGTCTTTACCTTTACACCAATCATGGTTGCAAACATGGCCTGCGACAGCCCGGTTTTCTCCCGTACCGCTTTCACGTCCGGCGGCTTGACAGTGAATACGCGGGACGGTTGCATATCGCCTCTGGCAATGGCAACCGCCTCTTTCATGCTCTTATGCAGTTGTTCAAAAAGCTCTTCATCCATGACGTTCCAACTCCTTTACCAATGTCTTGAGTATCGTTATCTGCGCCGGCTCAAGGTTTTCTTTCTTTGCCTTGGCGTAAGCCAGCAGCAGGTATATTTTATCCTTCGACGTCTGCCAGTAGTATATCAGTCGTGCACCGCCTCGCTTCCCCTTGCCTGGCAGAGCAAAACGGAGTTTCCGAATTCCGCCGCCTGCCGGTATCAGATCGCCCGCTTGCGGATTCTTTGCCAAATAATCTTGCAACAGGCGATAGCTGTCATCAGGTAACAGTTCAGTAATCAGTTTGGTAAACACCGAGGTTTCGATAAATTCCATGACGCTCTTATTATCCGCCATTGACGGATTAAGTCAAGTGCTATTTGGTTCCACTTGAAGTCATGCGAAAAGATGATCTTACGATCCGCCTGATAAGAAAAGAGTACTCTGGCAATTCTGACGTAGCGGCAGAAGGGGGGTATCGCTCTAACTGCCACCGAGTTTTCTGCGCTCTTCATCGCGGATTTCGCGGCGCAGCAGCTTGCCGACCTTCGACTTCGGCAGCATGTCTCTAAACTCGATATAGCCCGGCACCTTGTAGGAAGCGAGCCGGTCACGGCACCACCGCAAGAGGTCAGTGCTGCTGACCCCCTTGGCATCCTGCTTCAGCACGACAATTGCCTTTATGCGTTCCCCTACTTTTTTGTCGGGAATACCGATGACGCACGACCCAATTACCATGGGATGATCCTGGAGGATAGCCTCGACCTCGGAAGCGGAAACCCGGTAACCTTTACATTTTATGACGTCGGCGGTCCGCTCCATGAATTCCAGCTCGCCATCTTCATTAAGCCGCATAAAATCGCCCATCCGGTAGTAGGTTTCATCGCCGATCGTTATATAGGCATGGGCCGTTTCGTCGGGTTTTTTCCAGTAGCTCTTGACAGTATAGTCCGAGGTAACGGCCAATTCCCCGACTTCACCGGGAGCAACGGGTTCCAGCGTTTCCGAATCAATAATCAGGCATTTTCGCGATTTTAAGGGCAATCCTACGGTCTTCGGGCTGGGCGTTTTATCCAGCGGGCTGTAGGCCACATGTCCCACCTCCGTGGAGCCATAGACCTGGTAAATAACGTTGTGGTATTTTTCCTGCCATTTTTTGTAAACTTCACCCGGAAGAACATCGCCGCCGCAGTAGCAGTATTTCAGGGAACTGATGTCATACTGGTCTATCCGGTCATTTTCCAGGATCATCCGGTATAACATCGGCACACCGAGCATCCAGCGGACCTTGTATTTCTGGATGGCCTCCAGGATCGGATCCACCTCCGGAACCGGCATCAGGATCATGGTATTCCCTTGGTTCAGCGCAGTCGCCAGGGCGAATCCCTTGGCCATGATATGAAAAAGGGGATTGACCATGATCATGGTGTCTGCACCGGTAAAGACATACCCTTTTATAACGTTCTCCACGATATCTTTTATATACGAAACCTCACCCATGTGGTTGCCGGCCACTCCCTTCGGAAAACCGGTCGTACCGCCCGTATACATGATATAGGCAAGATCCTGCCACGGATCAACATCAATCGTGGGTGCTTTACTGCAATTTTTTTTCAGGATATCCTTAAAATACAGAACCTCCTTGCCCTTCTTGATCTTGCCTTTGGGAAGTTGATCCAGCATGTGGCCGACATATCTTTTCCAGAAGGGAATCAGGTCCACCAGATTGGTGACGATTATGCGTTTCAGGTTTGTCTTTCTGAGAACCTCATTTACGTACATGTAGTTCGTATCGAGACAGATGACGGTTTCCACCTCGGCATCGTTAATAATATATTCAATTTCAAAGGAAGTATAAATCGGTGAAACCGGCACCACGGCACCGCCGATCTTTGTGATGGCAAAATTGGCGATGATCCACTGGGGGCAGTTGGGGATAAAGAGCATGACCTTCTCTCTGGTTTTCACCCCGGCATTCAAGAGACCGGCGGCAAATCTGTCCACCAGTTCGTGCAAATAGGAATAACTGAAACGCTCTCCAAGATAAATGATTGCGGTGTTGTTGGGATATTTACTGCACGCTTCGTCAAACTGAGTGTAGGTGCATTCGTTACGATAGAGTTCCATAAATGTTATTCATCAATTCCAAAATAGGCCGATTTGACATCGGGATTGTCCATAAGCTCTTCTTTTGTGCCCTCCAGGACACTGGAACCGTTTTCGATTATATACCCTCTATCAATTATCGGGATTACGGGCCGCGAATATTGTTCAGATACGATAATCGTTATACCTTTGGTTTTTCTGATCTCCCGGATCGCTTCGATGACGATCTTCTGATAGACCGGGCTCAACCCCAGCAGTGGTTCATCGAGCAGTAACACCTTCGGGTTGGCCATGAGTGCCCTGCCGATGGCGAGCATTTGCTGCTCGCCGCCGCTTAAAAAACCTCCCTGCCTGCCCAGAAATTCATGAAGCCGCGGAAAGACGCTCAACACGTATTCGAGATTGTTTTTCCGTTCCTTGACGCTGGTAAGATAAGAGCCGATTTTTAAATTCTCCAGCACGCTGCTCTCTGCGAATATCCGCCGTCGTTCCGGACATAGCACGATACCTGCTTTTGCTCTCTTATGGGCGGGGAGACTCGATATATCCTTCCCGTCAAAGGTAATACTGCCAAAGAGCGTAATCCTTTCTCCGCCCCGCATCTGCTCCTTTTTCTTAATATCCAGCATGATGCCGGACAGGTTATACATGAGGGTGCTTTTGCCTGCGCTATTGGAGCCGAAAACACCGATGACCGATCCGGTCTCAGCGGTAATGCTGACATTGTTCAAAGCCAGCATGTTTTCATAAAACACCATTAGCTCTTTAGCTTCCAGCATTCCTAAACCTCTTCACTGCCTAAGTAAGCTTCTTTCACACGGGGATCGGCGATGACCTCCTTGTAATGACCCTCAGCAATCTTTTCACCGAATTGCAGGGCCATAACGCGATCCGCTACCCTAAAGAGCTCTTTCAACCGGTGTTCCACCATGATCAAGGTCATGCCTTCCGTCTTCATTTTTTCTATGAGAGGCATCAGACCGGCAATCTCGCTGGCGCTCAGGCCGGAAAAAACCTCGTCGCAGAATATTATTTCCGGCCGGAGTGCGATGCACCTGGCCAGTTCGAGCCTTTTCAGATAGCCCGTCGGCAAGGTGGACGCCAATTTATAGGGAACGCGGGAATCCCGCTCGAAACCGATTTCTTCGAGAATATCTACCGCAACCGTGTCCCGGTCGCCATGCTTGCCGCCGCCTCTCCATCCTCCTGAAATCCGGGCGCGCGGCGACCACAACGGAATGATAAGGTTCTTGTAAGCGGGCAAAGAATAATAGGGGCGCATGACCTGAAAGGTCCGTGCGATACCGCTGCGCGCTATTTTATGGGCAGGCCAGCCCTTGATGTTTACTCCCTGAAAATTCACTATTCCTGTTTCCGGTTTTATGAAGCCAGTGATGCAGTTGATGAGCGTGGTCTTGCCGGAACCGTTGGGGCCAATAATGCCATATATTTCACCCTTTTTCACGCTGAAGCTCACGGACATGAGTGCCTTCACCCCACCGAATGTCTTGCTGATATTTTCAACCGAGAGGATGCTCATATCTTCGCCCATCTTTCGAATTGATAATATTTTCTGGCAAAATACGTCAACAGCCCCTCACTTTTGAAAACAATGAAGCCCGTTAACACCAGACAGTAGATAACAATCCGGAAGGTACCGAAAAAGCGTAAAAATTCGGAGAGCGGCACAAGGATGAACGTGCCGATAACCGCCCCGATCATCGATCCCCCGCCGCCAATCGTCACGGCTGCGATGGGAATGATGGAAAAATCCAGGGCAAAAAGCGAAAGTCCCGCCCACATATACAGATGCGCCAGATAGGCGCCTGCCAGGCACCCCATGAACGACGCGATAAAGACCGCAAACGCCTTCATATGGGTTACATTTATACCCGAGGCCCGCACGGACTGGTCATTGTCCTTAACTCCCTGCAACACCAGTCCGACATCCTCATCCATTAATCTTCTCAGGCCAAACACAAAAATCAGCAGCAGAAAAACGATTACGTAATTTTCAACATATTGATTGGGAAAGCTATCAAGCCCGGTGATACCATTGGTTCCTCCAAGGATATTCAGGGCCTCGATGATTCTCGTGAATAGCAATGGATACATCAAGGTGACGATTGCAAAATATACCCCTCGCAAGGAAAGGCAGGGTAACAGGAGGAATGTGCAAACCAACGCTCCGGTTAAACCCGCCAAAGGGATGGCGAGGTAAATCGGAAAATGCAAATAGACATTGAAAATAGCAGTCATATAACCGCCCACCCCAATGAACATTGCTCCGCCGAGGCATACCAGCCCGACAATATTTGCCAGAAAGTCAAAGGATATGGCAAGAATACCATAGACGAGCATGATATTGACGACCCGCTTCCAGTAGGGCGCCATTTCGAGGATCAGGGGTAGTAAAAGGATCCCTACGATCAGGAATAATCTGGGACCGACGACATAGAGCATGTCCTTGAGGGAAGAAACGACATAGATACCCTCGCTCCTTACCTTGATGCCCCTGTCTATCCGTTCTTTTCTGCGGGCTTCCACGCTATACCCTTTCCTCCAGTTCCTTTTGCCTTCCCAGAATGCCTGATGGCTTGATCAGGAGTGTGACGATGATGGCCAAGAGGGCAATCACCATCTGGAAGTGCGCAGAAAGGAATTTTTCCGTCAGGATCTGGGCAAATCCGATCAGAAAAGAGGCGATAATGGCGCCTGCCCAGCTGCCCAGGCCACCGATGACGCTCACGGCGATGGCAAATACCAGCACGCTGTATCCCGCCTCCACCACGATATTTCCCAGCGGGAGGATAAGAGCCGCCGATAGACCCGCTAATGCCGAGCCAATGGCAAAAGACATGATCGCCATCCGGTCCGAATCTATCCCCAGCATCATGGCGGCCCGTTCATCCTGGGCTATGCCGCGCAGCGCCAAACCATTTCTCGTGAAATGGACAAAGAGATACAAAAAGGCAAAGACGGCAAAACCGACCACCACCACGAGGATTCGCTGATCATCCACACTCACTCCCAGAATATCGCGAGAACCGGAAGCGAAGGACGGCAGCGTGAACGTGGTGCCTCGCAATCCGCCCCACCGCAATCCTTCAATGATAGCCAGACCGATGGCATAGGTGGCAATGATTTCTGATATCTCCATCCCTCTGATGCGGATGAGGATCAGACGATACATCAGGACGCCGATGAGGCTGGCAAACCCTATGCCAAGAATAATGGACGGCACATAGCCTAACCCCAAGCCGTTCAGCAACAGCCAGATGACATAACCCGCCGTGATGTACAGGGCGCCGTGAGCAAAATTAGGCAGCCTGCTGATACTGTACACCAGCGTAAACCCGAGAGACATGAGGGAAAGGGTAACGCTGTTGATGATACCGTAGACAATTATATCCATCGTAAGGTCGCCTGTCTTTTTGTCTTATTTTTTTGTCTTACTTTTTTGTTTTGTTGTTTCAACTTCTTTCCTCATCCAGGGCGGCAGCAACACTTTCCCCTCTGCTACTTTGGGAGGGAATATCTGCACGCGCTTGCCCTTCTGCCACTGGATAATTCCCGTTACCGCTCCCAGGTTCGGATCGTCGGAAGGGATAACCTGGTGGTTCGCCTTGTCAAAACTGATCTTGCCGTAGACACCCATGAGGTTGACGTTTTCCAACGCCTTGATGACCGCATCGGTGTCAGTTGTGCCGGCCTTCTCAATGGCTTCCTTCAGAGTGTAGACCGCCATGTAGCTCGACGACGTCCCGTACCCCTCGGGCTCCAATCCCCATCTCTTTTTGTAGGCATTCACAAATTTCATGGTCCAGGGGGTAATTTTTGCCGGCGCATTGCCACCGTTGACCAGGTTTACGATGAGGAATTCTCCTTTACCTTCGGTGGCCTTCCAGAATCCGGGCTGTTCAGCGGCATTGACGAATCCTACGGGCAGGGCTTTGAGTTTCATGCCGCTCCACTGCTTCAGCAGAATGGCGCTTTCCGGCATGTCCATCCACAAGAAGATGATGTCCGCCTGCGACTTCGCCACATCGTTTAAGGCCATGGAATAATCAGTTGTACCCGTGGGAAAGATCTTCATGTCAACCACATCCCAGCCCGTATCGGTCATCATCTTTTTCATGGCCTCGCCGCCGCCCCGCGCATGGGCAACATCCTGAACCATGATATAGGCTTTGTTGAAGCCGTAATTTTTTTTGATGTCCGAAAGCAGCGTGATAAACTCCGTTGCCATTACGCCGACATGGCTCGATATCCGAAAGCAATACCTGTACTTCTCGTAATTTTCCGCAACCTTCTTATGGTAGGCAGGGGTCAGGGAACCGGTAGTCAGGATGCTGATTTTCTTATATTTATTCAGCAGGTCCATGGCCGCCAGGGCAGCTTCCGACCGGACTGGGCCGCCGATGATAAAATCGGCGTTCTTGTCGAGGATGAGCTTCTCCAGACCGAGCAGGGCATCGCTGACGGGCACGCTGGGTTCCAGGTCACGGGTATCAATCACCTCGGCGCTGAAAGGACGTTTCTTACCACCCACATTTACACCGCCGGCGGCATTAATTTCCTCGACCGCCAGCCTGATGCCCCGTTCCGCATCCCATCCATAGAGGAACGCCGTGGACAGCGGCGCGCCAATGACGATCGGTTTTTCAGCCGCAGGTGCGATGCTCGTAAAGCTGACCAGAAAAAAAATGACGGCAACAATGATCCCAACACTTTTCCCGATTCTCTTTTTCATTCTCCCCCCTCCTTAAAAATCTGTAAGTTTTTGTAAGAATCTGTAAGTTTTTGACAGGAGATATATCCCCCCATGAGGACCATAATCGAAAGCGATTTCTCTGTCAAGTAAAAAAATTAAGAAAAAAATAAGAAAAAGTAAGAAAAGTGAAAAAAAAGAAAAAAAAGAAAAAAAGAAACACCGCTGTCAGATACGGGGAAATGATGTAAGGGTTATCAGGCACGTCTATTTTGTCGTGACAGGGGCAGCTCCAGGTTGTTTTCTTCCAGCAACGTCTGGTTGGCAAGGATCTCTGTTGACGGGCCGTCCGCAACTACGGCGCCGTCTTTGATCACGATACAGCGCTTGCAGACATCGAGGATAAGGTCCAGGTCGTGCGAGGCTATGATCTTGGAATGCGCGAAGGTCTTGAGCAAGGTGATGAGCGAGCGTCGCGACTTGGGGTCAAGGTTTGCCGCCGGCTCATCCATTACGAGGATGTCCGGTTCCATGGACATGACCGCGGCAATGGCAACCGCGCTCTTCTGTCCACACGAAAGGTGATGCGGCGGTTTATCGCACAGATCAAGACTATTCACCAAGCGCAGGGCTTCGTTGACCCGTTCCCGTACCGATGTTTCGTCCATTCCCAAGTTCAGGGGACCGAAAGCGACATCGTCAAAAACCGTGGGCATGAACAACTGGTCATCGGGATTCTGAAAAACTATCCCCACCTTCCGCCGGATGTCCTGCCGAGACTTTTTGGTAACAGAAAGATCGCCGATGTTCACCGTGCCCGACGTCGGCAGCAGGTAGCCGTTCATGTGCAGAAGAAGGGTGGATTTACCGGCTCCGTTGGCGCCGACGATGCCGACCGATTCACCGTGGGTGATCCGGAAACTGATTCCTTTGAGCGCTTCCGTCCCATCTGGATAGCGAAAACAAACGTTTTTGAACTCCACAATATGATGGCTCATCGCAAAAGCTCCTGGGCAAAGCGGCCGATTTGCTCGGTGACGCGGAAAAAACGGAAGACTGCCAGCAAGGCGATCGTCGCCGTCAGAAACGCCAAATCGCCCGCCTTGATGTGGGATTGATTGAGACTCAGAATGTCGCCGTGAAACCCCCGGGAGAGCATGGCGTAATAGATTCTTTCGGCACGATCTACTGTTCTGAGAAAGAGGATGCCGATGAGGCGCACGAAAACCTTCATCTTCGTTCCGCGCTTGCCGAAAGACCGCATGTCCCGGGCGCGGGTGATCCGCATTGCCTCCTCCATGAGTACAAAGATGTAGCGGTACAGAAAGAGAAGCTGCGCAGTAAAGAGCGATGGGAAACCAAGTTGTCGGAGGGCATGGCAGACACCAGGGAAGGAGGTTGTCGCGATAAGCAGGATTGCCGCGCTGACCGTGAGTGAAAATTTCAGCATAATCGCGGTAAAAGAGATCCACCCGGCCGATATGGGGATTCCGGCGATGACGGCGGCCGTCCTGGTGTCCAGCAGGGGGTTGAATATACCGATGAAGATGGCAAAGGGCGATACGAGGAGTATCTTCTTGAAAATGAACAGAATCGGGATTTCACCGATAGTCATAAGCAGCACGGGAAACAGAAAGAAAGGGAACAGCGCCACGACCTCGTATTTGGGAAAGGAAACGACGGTAAACAGAAAGAGCATCGTAGCGATTACCTTGGCCCGCGGATCAAGGCGGTGAACGCAGGTGTTCTGATAGGAGAGCCGGTCCAGGCGGCCGATATTGAAGTATTTCTCGTCAAAGGTCATGGGTCTGTTCCAAAGCTCCTGCCTCGCCGTTAGCCCTGCCTGCGCCGGACAACCCTGATTCCCAGACCGATGAGCATGATCGTGCCGAGGACAATGGCCGCGCCGAGGATACCAGCTACAGAGGTCCCGGCCTCGATTCCCGGCCAGGAAGGAGGCGCTTCCGGCTTTTTCGATTCCTTTCCGGCCGGCTTGAAACCGTAATCGGGCAGGAAGGCCGTCTTTTCCTGGAAGCCCTTGAGGGCCGCGATAATTCCGTGCCCCTGTTCCGCCAACTCGCCCTTGCCCGTAACCTTCTCAATGGACCATTCCAGGCCGTCGGGATGGGTGGAAGCAAACCATGAAAGCGCCCCACCCGTTATGACTACCAATACTGCAAACGTTACCATGACCTTCTGCAACGAAACTTCAGCCCCCAGAGGGCGGGATAAGGCGATGCTGTCGAGGAGCTCGGGTCTGGCACTTAGCACATAATTGATTACACCAGCGGTCACAAAACCTTCCACAATACCGATGGCCAGGTGGATAGGTTGCATCATCAGCACAAAGGCGCCGAACGGCAGTTCACTTTTACCGGACATAAGCGTCTCCATAACGACGGAAAAAGCGCCGAGCTGCAGGGCCATGATGGCGCTCACGATGGATACAGCCACAATACGCCCCGGACTTTTACTTTCCCCAATCCACGGCTTGTAGATGAGCGGATAGACCAGAAAACAGGGATAGAAGCCCAAGTTCCAGATATTGCATCCCAGGGCAAGCAGACCGCCATCGGCAAAGAAGAGCGCCTGGACCGTAAGCACCGAGGCCATGACGAGAAAGGCCGCATAAGGCCCCAGAATAATAGCCAGTATCATCCCTCCCCCCAGGTGCCCGCACGATCCTGTGCCGGGGATCGTGAAATTGATCATCTGGGCCGCAAAAATAAAGGCACCGAGAACACCCATCAAGGGGATCATCTTGTCATCAATCTGTTTTTTCAGTTTCTGCGCTGCATAGCCGCTAACCGCAACTGTACCGGCCCAAAATGTTGACCCCACGGCGGGGGAAAGTAAGGCATCTGCCATGTGCATAGTTGTTCCTCTGTGCCACCTTTTAAGGATTCGTAACACGAGATTGATTTTCTGTCAAGAAAACTATTATTCCGGGGCGGGAGAAACCAAACAAAAAATAAGCTTTATTTTTTTAATCGTCTATGACAATTATTTAGTCGTTACAACAGCGATACCCGCCTTCGCGGGGACAAGCATTGTCTAATAGTCTTTTTATTGAACAGGAGGGAAAATGGAGCTTACCCGTTTTGGCGTATCCATTGATGATGGACTTTTAAGCCAATTTGACCAGCTCATCACCAACAAGGGCTATACAAACCGTTCCGAAGCCATCCGCGACCTGATACGCGACAGCCTGGTACAGACGGAATGGGAATCGGCGACCCAGGAAACCATCGGCACGATCACCCTCGTCTATAATAGTCACACCCATGAGCTTTCCGATCTTCTCACGCGCCTGCAGCATGGGCATTACCAGGCCATCATTTCTACTACCCATATCCATCTCGATGAAGAAAATTGTCTGGAGGTGCTGATTGTCCGGGGCCGAGGCCAGGACATAAAAAAAATCAGCGACCAAATGACCAGCGCCCGGGGGGTAAAACACGGTCGCCTCAGCCTGACAACCACGGGCAAGGATATCATTTGAGCGGGAATGCGGCATGGAGGCCGTCGGGCTGACCATCAGGTAAACTCAATAGATGTGAATTAACTTGCATAGAGACTTTGAATTTTACCATATCACGGCCCCCGTCGTCATTCCGGTGGAAGCCGGGATCCAGTATTATCAATAACTTCCTGGATTCCGGTTTCCACCGGAATGACATATTCGGTAGAAATTCAAGGTCTTGCATACACTTAAATATTTGGAAAACAATTGGCGGCTGTCCCCAATTATATTTACGTGTGATAATGGGCGTTTAATTTAACGTAATCAAAACCAAGATCAGAGGTGAGGATGCGGAATTTTTTGTTGCCTGCGGCCAGGTTTACGCGGAGATTTATGTGGGGCTGGGCCATGATCTCAACCAGTCTATCCTCGGAGCCGGTCACGCCGGCGCCGTCTGCAAAGACGGCAATGTCTTCAAATTTTACCTCCATTGCTTCGACGTCCACATTGATCCCGATAGAACCGACGGCGGAAATAATCCGTCCCCAATTAGGATCGCAGCCAAAAAAGGCCGTTTTCACCAGGTTGGAATTGGCAATGGCATAGGCGGCTTTCTTTGCTTCGGCGGTGGATAAAGCACCTTCAATATTGACCTCAATTACCTTGGTGGCGCCTTCTCCGTCACGGACAATAGCCTGCGATAATTCATCCATCGCCGAGAACAGCATCTCCCTGAATATGGATGAATCTCTCGTCCGCAGCTTGATCGGGCTGTTGCGGGCCACACCGTTGGCCATGATGATCGCGGTATCGTTGGTGCTCATGCAGCCGTCAACGGTAATGGCGTTAAATGTCCTGTTGACTACCTGCCGGAAAATACTCTGTAACGCCGTAGCTTCGATTTCGGCATCGGTGATGAAAAACGCCAGCATGGTCGCCATGGTGGGTGAAATCATCCCGGCCCCTTTGGCGAGTCCGCAAAGGGTGACCTCTTTATTTCCGATCAGGGCTTTACGCAGTGATACCTTCGGAAATTTGTCCGTCGTCATAATCGCCTCTTCTGCGGCAGCGATACCTTCCGGACAAAGTCCGGCCGTCAATCCGGGCATGCCCAGGGTAATCTTTTCTACTGGCAGGCGCTGACCAATAACACCGGTTGACGCTACCAGGACAAGCTTATCCGGGATGGACAAGCTTTCGGCAGCCGACTTGGACATGTTCAGTGCGTCCCGGTAGCCTTGCTCACCGGTGGCGGCATTGGCATTGCCGCTGTTGGTTATAATTGCCTGCGCCCGGCCGGATTTTATTCTTTCCCGGTCCAACAGCACCGGCGCCGCCTTAAAGCTGTTGGTGGTAAACATTCCCGCGGCCTTCGCCGGCACAGTGGAAAAGAGCAGCGACAGATCCCTGCGCCCATCCGCCTTAAGGCCCACATGTATGCCGTTGGCTAAAAATCCCGGCACCGTGATTGGTTCAGTGATCATGCTCATATGATTATTTCCCGCAACATTTTTTATATTTTTTCCCGCTGCCACAGGGGCAGGGGTCATTTCTGCCGACCTTTTCCCCTTCCCGCTTGATTGTCTCGGGCGCTTTGATATCTTCACCCCGGCTCATAATATAATCGCGCTGGGATTTCTCCCGCATTTCTTCGATTTCTTCTTCCTTCTGAATCTGCACCATGCAGAGCTTGTTAATGGTGTCATCCTTGACCCGCTGCACCATCTCCATAAACATTTCGTAACCCTCTTTCTGGTATTCACGGATGGGGTCCTTCTGACCATAGCCCCTGAGCCCGATGCCCTCCTTCAAGTGGTCCATCGCCAAAAGATGATCCTTCCACTGGCTGTCAATGGACTGGAGCATGATAACCTTGCGCAAATAATCCATGATGGGTTGGCCGAAGGCATTTTCCTTATGAACAAGCAGAGATTTCGCGGCCGTCACTATCGTCTCTTCAATCACGGCGGCGTTCGGTTTCAGATCATCAGGATGGGCAGCCAGGTCAACCTTCAAGGAAAACTGTTTAAAAACGGCATCTTCCAAGGCTTTAAGATTCCAGTCATCAGGATTAGCGCTTTCGTCCACATATTCGTCCACGAGATTACCGGTAATTTCCGCGATCATTTCTTCATTATCCGATGCCAGCTCTTCACCCTTCAGGACTTTTTTGCGCTGTTCATAGATTACCTGTCTTTGTCTGTTCATGACATCGTCATATTCCAGCAGGTGCTTGCGTATCTCAAAGTTCTGACCCTCGACGCGTTTCTGGGCGTTTTCGATCGCCCTGGAGATCAGATTGTGCTCAATGGGCTGATTCTCTTCAATGCCGATCCGGTCCATTATGGAGGAAATCCTTTCCGCACCGAAGATGCGCAAAAGATCGTCTTCCAGAGAAAGGTAAAATCGTGAAGACCCCATGTCCCCCTGCCGCCCGGAGCGGCCGCGCAACTGGTTGTCAATGCGCCGGCTTTCATGCCTTTCTGTCCCCAGAATATGCAGACCGCCGAGTTCCGCCACCCCCTCGCCCAGTTTGATGTCAGTGCCGCGGCCCGCCATGTTGGTAGATATGGTGACCATGCCCTCCTGCCCGGCCTGGGCGACAATCTCGGCCTCCCGCTCATGGTTCTTGGCATTCAGGACGTGATGCTTGATACCGGTACGGCTCAGATATTTACTCAATAATTCGGACTTTTCGATGGATATCGTACCCACCAGGACCGGCCGCTTCTTTTTGTGCAGTTCCTTGATTTCCTCAATGACGGCATTGAATTTTTCCACCTCTGATTTGTAGATAACATCGGTGTGGTCGGTTCTGATCATGGGCATGTTCGTGGGCATGACGATGACGTCGAGATTATAGATCTTTTTGAATTCCGGGGCCTCCGTATCGGCCGTACCGGTCATGCCGGCCAGTTTTTTGTACATGCGGAAATAATTCTGGAAGGTGATGGACGCCATCGTTTGATTTTCATTCTCGATCTTGACCTTTTCCTTGGCCTCGAGAGCCTGATGCAGACCATCGCTGTAACGCCTGCCGGGCATAACTCTGCCAGTAAACTCATCCACGATGATTACCTGACCATCCTTGACGAGATAATCTACATCACGCTTGAAGAGCGTATGGGCCTTGAGGGCCTGGTTCACATGATGCAATACCTCGATATTCTTGGGTTCGTAGAGATTGCTGACCTTAAGTAGATCTTCAACATGGAGTACGCCGTCTTCCGTAAGCACGACGACGCGGCTCTTTTCATCAATAGTATAATCCCTTTCAATCTTTAGTCTCGGGATGATATTATTGATCCGGTAATACTTGTCCGTTGATTCCTCGGAAGGACCAGAAATAATCAGCGGTGTCCGGGCTTCATCTATGAGAATGCTGTCCACCTCATCCACGATGGCATAATAAAACTCGCGCTGGACGTAGTCATCGAGATTGAACTTCATATTGTCGCGCAGATAATCAAACCCGAACTCATTATTGGTGCCGTAGGTAATATCGGCGCTATAGGCCTGCCGCCGCTCATCATCATCCATCCCGTGCACGATCACACCGACGCTAAGACCGAGGAAACGATAAATCGGTCCCATCCATTCGGAGTCCCTTTTGGCCAGGTAATCGTTGACTGTAACTACGTGGACGCCTTTGCCCTTCAAGGCATTCAAATAGATGGGCATGGTCGCCGCCAGGGTCTTGCCTTCCCCTGTTTTCATCTCCGCGATCATACCTTCATGCAGGGCCAAACCACCGATGACTTGAACATCAAACGGCCGCATCAACAACGTCCGGCGGGATACCTCCCGGGCGACGGCAAAAGCCTCCGCAAAAATGTCGTCCAGTTCACCACCGCTATCAAGTTTCTCCCGGAAGTAAGGCGTTTTGGCCTTCAATTCGGCATCACTACAAGCCAGCATCTGAGGTTCCAGGTCATTAACTTCTTTCAGGAGCAATCCGAAGCGTTTTAACTCCCGATCATTTTTGCTGCCTACGATTTTTGTCAAGATCCTGCTGAACACATCTCCTCCTCTTAAAATAACCGGTAATGTCACCAGTTTACCAATAGTAAAGCCGGGGAATAGTAACATAATAATGTTATAAGTCAAGGTGAAGAATCCTTTTGGGCATGGCCACAAACGTTCACTCTGGCGGAGCGTAGTGACTAATAAGCGTGAATGCTGATGAAAATTATCTTGACATTAAAATTGCTTGTAGGCTAAAAAGCGCCTGCATCTTGAACCATTAATGTTGTGGATTTGAAAGGGGCTTTCATGGCAAAATATGAATCAAAATCGCTTAAAAGTATAGCCGTTATCGGACATGGCGGTACGGGTAAAACCTCACTGTGTGAATCGCTGATTTATGTTGTCGGCAAATCGGATCGCCTGGGTCGCGTTGATGACGGAACGTCTTCCCTGGATTATGAACCGGAGGAACAGAGGCGACGCATTTCCATCAGCGCGGCAACAAGCTTTCTGGAATGTGACAAACAAAAGATTACCATCGTTGACACCCCCGGCGATTCCAACTTTGCCTATGACACCAAAAATTGCCTCCAGAATGTTGACAATGCGCTCGTTGTTATAGATGCCGTCGGCGGCGTGGAATTTCAGACAGAAATGGTCTGGGAGTACGCGAAAGAATTCAAACTGCCCAAAGTTGTCTTCATAAACCGGATGGACAGAGAAAGAGCGGATTTTTTCAAGGTTTTAGAAAGTATCAAGGCGCGTCTTGGAGACAAGGTGACACCGATATTTCTGCCCATCGGTGTAGCCGATACCTTCCAGGGCATAGTGGACCTGCTCGAAAATAAAGCCCTTTTCTTTGATGACCCGAAGGGCGCCGCCAAGGCGGGAGATATCCCGCCCGATATGAAGGACATTGTTGAAGAATACCGCAACAACATGACGGAAGACATTGCCGAGTGTGACGAGCAACTGATGGATAAGTATCTCAGCGACGGTGAACTGAGCCTCGAGGATTTAAAAATCGGCCTCAAAATGGGCATTTCCTCCGGGTCTTTTATACCGGTCATCTGCGGGTCGGCTACCAAACATATCGGAGTCGTCTCGTTGATAAACATGATCATCAATCACCTCCCTTCCCCCGTTGATCGAGGGCCGCTATCGGGCAAACTGCCCGGCACTGACACTTTGGCGGAAAGACCGCCCGATGCTGCAGCGCCATTTTCGGCGCGAGTTTTCAAGACTATCGCCGATCCCTATGCCGGTCGGCTGACGCTTTTCCGGATCTATTCGGGCACCTTAACTCACGATACGAGTGTCTTGAACAGCACCCGCAAGGTTAACGAGCGTATCGGCAATATCTTCTACCTGGATGGCAAGGTGCAAAAACCGGCTGAAGCGCTCGTCGCGGGCGATATTGCCGCAGTGGCCAAATTGAAGGAAACCGTCACGGGCGATACCCTTTGCAACGAAAAAGCGCCGGTCATTTTTGATAAAATTACCCCCACCCCGGCCATCATGTCCTTTGCTATTGAGGCTAAATCGAGAGGCGACGAAGAAAAGATTGTTTCGTCAATCCACCGGCTGATTGAAGAGGATCCCACGCTGACCTTCACTATAGACAGGCAAACGAAAGAGATGATCCTCTCCGGTATGGGGCAGGTTCATATCGAAGTCACGATTGAAAAAATGAAACGGAAGTTCGGCGTGGAAGTTGTCCTTAACACACCCCGGGTGCCTTATAAGGAAACGATAAAAGGCAAGACAACCATTCAGGGAAAATACAAAAAACAATCAGGCGGGCGCGGTCAATTTGGCGATGCCTGGCTGGAGATTGAACCGCTTCCGCGTGGTGCGGGCTTTGAATTTGCCGATAAAATCGTGGGCGGCGTTATTCCGGGGCAATATCGCCCGGCTGTAGAAAAGGGCATCGTCGAGGCCATGCTGGAAGGAATTCTGGCGGGCTACCCGATGGTAGACTTAAAGGTTTCCTTGATAGATGGATCTTATCATACCGTTGATTCATCGGAAATGGCATTTAAGATCGCCGGTTCCATGGGATTCAAAAAGGGTGTTTTGTCCTGTCAGCCGACATTATTGGAGCCGATGGTTAATATCAACATTGAAATTCCCGAAGAATACATGGGCGATGTCATGGGCGACCTGAACGGCAGGCGGGGCCGCGTGCTGGGCATGGACAGCAAGGGGTCGCACCAGATTGTCAAGGGGCTGGTTCCTTTGGCAGAAATCCTTAAATATGCTCCTGATTTGCGATCCATGACCAGCGGCCGGGGAACCTTCACCTACGAACATTCCCACTATGATGAAGTGCCGCCGTACATTGCCGAAAAAATTATCGCCGAAGCCAAAAAGAGCGAGGAGTAAATGACGATCAGGGCCGGCGTTATAACTGTTAGCGACAAGGGTTCCCGCGGTGAACGGGAAGACAAAAGCGGCGTGGAAATAGTCAAGATCCTGGAAAGCCAGGGTATTCAGGTGAGTCATACCAGGATCATCCCTGACGAAGAAGATTTGATTCGTCTGGCGCTAATTGAATACGCCGACACTAAACAATTAGACTTGATCCTGACTACAGGCGGCACGGGGGTAAGCCCGCGTGATGTGACGCCCGATGCGACCCTGCAGGTGATTGATAAAGAAGTGCCGGGGATGGCGGAAGCAATGCGGCGGGAAAGTGCGGCGCTCACGCCGCATGCCATGATATCAAGGGCTGTAGCGGGAATAAGGGGGCGTTCGCTCATCATCAATCTCCCCGGCAGTCCCCGAGGAGTGCGGGAAAACCTGGCCGTTGTCCTGCCCGCGTTGCGGCATGCCGTGGAAAAAATCAAAGGTGATGACAGCGATTGCGGATCAGGGTAGCAAAGGCTTTAAGGCATCAATTGCTCCGCTTTTTCAACGTCTTCGGTGCCTGTCTCCTGGGTGCGCATTTCTCTTCTCAGGTCGCGCACTGTTTTACTCAACTGCCGGTTCGTTTTCGTCAGTTTTAGCCTCTCCACGAGTCCCATCAGGCCGGTAAAAATAACTCCCGCCAGAAAAGCAATAAACATCAGCATATAGGTCGGCAAGTTCACATCGAGAATGTCATAGTATTTGAGTGGCACTGGGGAGGCATTCTGGAGAGAAAAAGAAATAATAAACATAACGACGCAAACAACGACAACGGTAAAAAAAACCTTCATTTCAGCCCTCCTGAAGAGATATTCTCCCAAAACATGTTAAAAGTTTATTGCGCGTTTCCATAAGATCTTCCGAAACAACGCGCGTTGCGCCTGTAACGGTTATAAAATTATGGTCGCCGCTCCAGCGCGGCACTATATGGGTATGGAGGTGATCATCCACGCCGGCGCCGGCAACCTTTCCCAGGTTCATACCCAGGTTGAACCCATCGGGTTTCATGGTTTCTGTAAGCACCGCCAGACAAAGATCAACAAGATCAAAAATCTCCACCTTTTCCTCGGCAGTAAGGTCATGGATTTGCCCCAGATGACGGAACGGGATGACCATTAAATGTCCACTGCTGTAAGGATAACGGTTCATCAACACATAGGCGGCCTTTCCTTCCCACAACACAAAATCATCTTCCCGCAATGAGTTCTTGCAAAAAATACAGCCGTCGGGCTTTTTACCTCTGATATAGGCGCTGCGCCAGGGTGCGTAGATAGCTTCCATGATAATGAGTCCTACTTATTCTACTAACATTTGCTCTGCATCTGCCGTGGATTATAGCGATAAGTCACAAAAAGACAAGCTAATTTTCCGGCCAGGTTGGGTGCAATGAAAACCGCGATTTACAAATTACTCAATACATTACGCACGGTCAAGCACGGTGTTCTTTTCCGGGGTGATCTGGGTAGAATAGAGAACTGGCAATGATCACTTTAGGCTGGCTTATGCGTCGGGTGGAGGAGTTTTTTCGCACCCGTGACGTGGCGTTGCTTCTGGGAGAGGACAAGGCGGCGCCCTGCGATCCCGTCTTGGTCACGCATGGGTTCAGCAAGGACAAGCGGCCGGATCTCAAGCAGTTCATTTTATCTTTGCTATGCGTGGAAGGCAATCTTCCCTGCCACGCAGGAGAATCATCCGGTCAGGATACCAGTGACAAGGAACTGAGAAAATGGTCAAAAAATGTTTCAAAAAGTGCGAAATATAGGTTACAAGAACGTTGGACACCAGTTTTCACCGGTGTGACGACTTTGTTGGGGCGTTTCATTTCGGTATCGGCGTGGTGGTCAGCAGGTATTTGAGATCGTCATCCTCAAAGCGGATGGAAAGCCCGACATAAGGGGAGCCGTTCTCCTGATTGCTGATGAAATCATCCCATCCGGCCGTGAAATAGAGGTGTTTGAAAAAACGATACTCGGCCGCGGCTTTCAGGTGGGCACGGCGATCTTCAGCAAAATCAAAGGCTTCAAAAGATAACTTCAGGTTGTCATTCAAGGCCATGTAGTCCATGCCGAAACCGCCGGTAGATTCAAAAAGACCGCCTCGCAGCACCACATCCCTGAAGCGCTTGCCGATTTGGGCATTAAAAAGGAAACTATTTTTGTCCCATGTTTCCTGGCGCGTGGTTACGCCGGCGGTGGTTACGTCTTGGATGGTCCTTTTTCCTCGCGGATCGGCAGTAATGCCCAGAATGTAAAATTTGTCCAGAGTGGGTTGCAGCCTTATATCCAGATAACTCTTCATGTTACTCTTGCTGGTAAGATATTCCCCCCGGTAGCTTAAAAAAGTACGGAATTGCTCGGCCTTATTCACATAACGGTTGATACCGGCCAGCCCCTGGTTAATATTGTTGACCGTATCTTCTTCGTTGACTAATTTGCCTATCGTACCCTTGCCCTGATTAATCTTGTCGGTTACCTCCTGGAGAGAGGCGAGGGTCTTATTCAGACGGTCCACCGTGGTGCTTTCTTTCAGCAGTTGACCCACCGTGCCCTCCCCCTTCTTCATGCCTTCAGAAATATCGTTGAGGGAGGCGAAGGTGTTCTGCATCTGCTGGGAAGCGCCCTTCAATCCATCCAGAACCTGCGTAATTTTATCGCTGTTATTTGCGACCACCTGATTCAGGTTGCCCGTTAACTCGCGGCTGTTATCCAGCGTGGCGCGGAGCGCCGCCTCATTATTCATGACGAGGGCATTAAGATTCTGCGTTAACAGGCGCGTGTTTTCGATAATTGCGCTGAGCGACTGCTGTCCCTGTTCACCGGCCAAAACCTTGCTCAGAGATCCCGTCAGCAACTTGATATCCTCGGCGATCAAGGCTGCCTGTGTAAGGAGCTTGTCTATATCCGCGCTCCGCTCCGTCAGGCTGATCATACTTCCCGGCTCCAGAAAAGCCTGGCCTTTGGAACCAGGAATAATATCTACATATTTATCTCCCAAAACACCATGTGTCTTAATGGCGGCGGTAACGTCTTTTTCTAACTGGACTTCCGGAGCGATGCGCAGGGTTACGAGGGCTCTGCCATCTTTGAGCCTGATGGATTCGACCCGTCCTACTTCCACCCCGGCGATCTGGACGGAGGCGTCCCGGCCCAGGCCGGCCACGTTGTCAAAAAAAACGTCTACCGTGTATCCCTTCTTCAGACCTAAGCCGCCTTTGCCAACCTGGACGGACATGTAGCCCAGGATAATAAAACCGACTAAAACAAATAAGCCTACTTTGGCCTCTGAGCTGATGGAAAACATGCTTGCCTCCGTTTACTTCCTAAATTATCTTTATCGGTCCGACCGTGCTGCCGGAAAGAAATTGCACGATCACCGGGTTTGGGGACGATTTTATCTCGTCCGGGCCGCCGTAGGCGATTATTTCCCCTTCGTAGAGCATCGCTATTTTGTCGCTGATTTTAAATATCGAACCCAGGTCGTGACTGATGACAACGCAAGTTAAGTGGAGCTTGTTCTGGGTCTCCATAATCAGTTGATTGATCGCCTCCGTCATGACGGGGTCCAGACCTGTCGTGGGTTCGTCAAAGAGCACAATCTGCGGATGCAGGGCGATGGCTCTCGCCAGGCCGACCCGTTTTCTCATGCCGCCGCTTAGTTCCGAAGGCAACTTTTGCTCAATACCCTTCAGTCCCACGGCCTTGAGTCGGTCGGCTACAATCTCCCTGATTTCTCCCTCTTTCAATTTCGTATGTTCACGCAGGGGGAAAGCCACATTTTCGCCGACCGTCATTGAGTCGAACAGGGCGGCCTCCTGAAAGAGCATCCCGAATTTCTTTCTGATTTCGTTTAATCCTTTGTCGTTCAGCTTGGTGATATCAACGCCATCAATCAGCACTTCACCGCTGTCCGGCTGCAATAGTCCGATGATATGCTTCAGGAGGACACTTTTGCCGCCGCCGCTTTTGCCGATGATAACAGTGGTTTTGCCATCCTCGATGTCCAGATGGACGCCTCTCAGGACATGTTGTTTGCCGAATGATTTATGGACATCTATTAGTTTGATCATGATTTCCGTATATTAAAACATAATGGCCGTCAGAAAATAGTCGCTCACGAGAATCGAGACGGAAGCCAGCACGACAGCTTCCGTAGTCGCCCGGCCGACGCCTTCCGCGCCGCCCCGGGTGTTAAATCCTTTGTAGCAGCCGATCAGGGAGAGAATAAGGCCAAAAACGGCGGCCTTGATGAGGCCGTTGTAAATGTCCTCCATATCCAAATGTCGGATAATATTTCTTACGAAGCTGCCGGAATTGATTTCCAGCAGCTCCACACCCACCAGATAACCTCCTGCAATGCCGACGAAATCGGAAACGACGGTCAGAAAGGGAAGCATAATCACGCCCGCTATAACTCTGGGTACAATCAGGTGCTTGACGGGGTTGGCGGCCATTACGTAAAGTGCGTCTATCTGCTCCGTGACCCGCATGGTCCCGAGTTCGGCCGCCATAGCCGAGCCGGCGCGGGCGGTGACCATCAGGGCGGTCAGCACGGGACCAAGCTCCCGCGTCATACTGAGCGCCACAGCCGTACCCACCATGCTCTCGGCACTGAAGAGCCGGAAGCCGTGATATGATTGCAGGGCCAGAACCATCCCCGTAAAAGTTCCCGTCAAGACGACGACAAAGATGGATTTCACTCCGACAAATTCCATTTGTTTGAAGATGTTTTTGGCTTTCAAGGGGGGGCGCACCATCCACGTCAAAACGGACAGTAACAGGACGATGATTTTTCCAAGCTCTTCTACAGATGCCAGGGTTGACTTGCCCAGATGATCTATCAGTGCGGATATTATCTTCATTTACAGCGGACCCCTTTTATCGGCATGGGCCAAAAGCGCATAGTCAATGATCCGTTCTGTCAGGTCGGCTTGCGTTATGCCCACCGCGGCCGCCTGGTGGAAAAGGAAGGTGGAGGGAGTCAATCCGGGCGTACCCCTTGAATTTGTTGAACCAAGTTTTCCAACTATTCTACCGGGCTTCCTTTGCTTAGAAGCTGACCGTCAAGGCAAGGTAGGGCCCGGCAATGTTCCCGTTAAAATACGTGTCGCTCTGATCTATGCGTAAAGCGATGATTTTATATCCGGCGTGAATGTCGAGGAAAGGGAATGGCGTAAGCGAAAGATCGGCTAAAGCCTCGTACAGATGATTTCCCGAGTAGGCGATGCCCGTGACCTCCGCCCTGGCTTCCAGGATATTAGCGAGAATGCCGATATGAGCGGCAGCGCCGATCATAGGGATGGGGGCCTTCAATGTGTTTTCTGCCTGTTTTCCGCCACCAGATAAGCTTGCATCGGCCTCAATATATTTTACCTTGCCGATGGCACTGATGGAAAAACCGGCCAGGATGTTGCCCGTGTCAATGACATCGTATTTATAGGCCACATCGAGCATCCTTATTTTCAAGCTGGATTCTACCGCAACCCCTGTGGCAAAAGAAGTGCCGTCGAAATTGATTGGACTGGAAAGTGTAGAGGAACCGGAATAATCAGCCTGAGTATACAACAGGCTCACATGCTGCTTTCCCAATCCGCCAAAGACCTCAATTGCCGGGTAGGCTTTGGTGCCCATGCCAAGATCGTCTTTTACATTGAACTCCGTTCCCGGCGTGCCGCTGGCGTCTACTTTCATATCTGTTTTCAATGTCGGGAACCAGTAATAGCCCCTTGCGCCGATCTCAAAGGCCGATGCCGTGTTGGAAAAAGCGATGACCATGACAACGCCTGCCGTGAGTGAAAGCAATATCTCAAAAAACCTTTTCATAAATACCTCCGTAGTTAATTAATTTCCCCGTGTTGTTGTTGGCGCTACTGATGACAAAATATTCGCAAAATAGCAAGATAAACAATGTTGTTTATTTCGTGAAAATCCCGTATTGCAATTTGCGCTGCAGGATATACCGGCCCTGATTATCTACACGGTAAACGGCATGCAGGTCATTGACCACGTCGCCTTTTAGATCGAAGCGGATGTTACCGGTCAACCCATCCTTCTTGTTATATTTGGTGTGCAAGTATTCAGATAGCAATTTTGAGTCGGTTGTCTTCAGTCTTTTCACGCTTTCCGTGATAGCGGCGAAGGCATCACCCGCAAGCAGGGCGTAAGCGGAAGCAGGTCTGGACTTGTATGCTTTCTCATAACTATTGATGAATTGCCTGGTCCGCGGAGCATCTATGTCTTTTACCCGTGGCATGCTCAAAAAATAGAATCCCTCTGCCGCCTTTACGCCTGAAATTTCAGTCAGCCTGCTGCTGTCTACCGCATCCCCTCCCATAAAGATAACCTCATGCCAGTCCATTTGCTGACGACCTTTGAGGAGTTGAGCGGCCTCGGGATAAAAACCGGCAAAAAAGACGAAATCCGGACGCGTATCTTTGGCTTTGGCAAGAATGTCGGAATAATCCCCTTTGCCGGGAATCAAGGCATCGTAAAAAACAGGGGCGGCCTTGCTGTCATCCAGAAACTCTTTGATAGTTTCGGCTAATCCTTTTCCATAAAGGCTGCCGTCATGCACAATCGCTATCCTTTTCATTTTCATCTTCTGCATGACCCGGACGGCGGCTTTGGCCTGATTATCATCACGCGGACAGATTCTGAAGAAACGCCCCAAGCCTCTTTCTGTCAGGGGAACTGCGGTGGCGCCATAGGTTATCTGCATGATCCTGTTTTGATGGAAAACCTGTTGCGTGGCTTCGGTGACCGCAGAGGTGTAGGAGCCGATGACAGCTATGACGCGCTGCTGGACAAGCCGTTTGGCTGCTGCTCCGGCTGTCTGAGGATTTCCCTGATCGTCTTCATAGATCATCTCAATTTTTTTCCCTAAGATACCGCCGTGGTCATTGGTATTTTGGGCCAGCAGCTCCACAACTTGCCTCGCTTCCATACCCTCTGCCATGTAGTCTCCTGTCAGTGGCCCGATAAAACCAATTTTAATCGGTTCGACCGCCCACACAGGATGAGCAAATAACAAAATGATGAGCAATAAATGTAATTTTTTCATGATGGTGCCTATCCTCCCCCGTTTCCTATTCTTTCTTTACTTTATGTGCGCTAACTTACTAACCCCGCTAAACGGGATAAGTAAGTTTACGAATTTGCCTTCTACCCGAAAGCAAATTTTAACTTACTAATAATCCCAACAAAACGTCACCCCGCTCGTCGGAAACACCCAATCGTTTTTATGGACGCGCAAATTGATACTTTCTCTCCCCCTGATCAGGGTCGGATAGGGGTGTTTGCCGGCGAAGAATGGTATCTCTCTGACATTAGCAAGATTAGTTCCCTGCCAGTTAAAGGTAATGTCCAGACCCCGGATGGGGTAGATGAGGTAGACAGAAAAATCGCGGTTCTTCCTGGATTTTTTGGTCATAATCTCAATTTCTACTTTAACTTCGCGGCCTGTTTTTTCTGCAAGGTCTTCTCCGCCGCACCAAGTCTCGTAGCCCCGAACCGTCATTTCCGTTTTGAACAGGGGGATGTCGGCATCATCAATGCGCACCCGCTGGATCCGGAAGTCGCGGGCGGCCTGCAGTTCGTCCTCGCTGTTTAAAAGCCAGCGGTACTCGCAGCGGGGGTCCTCTAAAAGGGCCGCCAACTGTTCGTTATTTTCAGCGCAACCGATCATGAATATATCGGCGGTCAATGTCTTGCGATATGCCACTTTCGTGATGACTTTAAAATATTTCCGGCACGTCGGATCAGCGGCAACCTCGGCTGCCGAAAATTCTTCCAGGCGAATGTCATAGCGAAAATTGCTGCGCAGCTCTAATTGCCTGTCTTCCTTGCCGAAAAAAGTTTCCAGCATGGCGAAATAGATAGCGTCGCCGAATTCCGCATCGTTTACCCTCGTGTGCAGGCAGCGACGGATGACATTGTCCAGACGGGAAACGGATTTTTCCTCATCAGGGATAAATATCCTCTTCAGGCGCGGTTCTACAGAATCAGCCTTGCCCTTCTGCAGAAAAACCCGGGGGGCGCGTTTTCCCAGGGCGCAAAGGATTTCGTAACTGATCGTCCGGGCCTTGGCGGCAAGTTCGTCGGCAGTAATCTCCTCTCCGCCTTGGCATCCCAGCAGGACAACTTCGTCGCCGATCAGCACGTCCGGTATATGACTGACATCCAGCGTACACATGTCCATGGAAACGCGTCCCACCACGGGCGCCCGTCTTCCTCTGATCAGGACTGCCCCCCGATTGGAAAGGAGCAGCCCGTATCCGTCGCCGTATCCTACCGGGATAGTGGCAATTTTCGTTGGTCCGGAGGTAATAAAAGTACTGCCGTAACCGATTCTGGAATTAGAGGGGAAATCTTTTATCAGCAGGACTCTGGTTTTAAAGCTCATAACCGGCGTCAGACTGGCCTTGGTCGTGGTTTCCGGGGAGGGATGAACCCCATAGGTCATCAGGCCGGGACGCACCATATCCAGATGAAAATCGGGATAATTAAGGATGGCCCCGCTATTGGCTATATGCCGTAGGGGGATGGTAATATTATGTTCTTGCAGCTCCCGGAGCAATTCCTGGAACAAGCGCCACTGGTCATCGTTATAAGCCGTCGTTGTCTCGCTCTGGGCCAGGTGGGTGAAAATACCCTCGATATGAACATTGGAAAACCCCATGATTTCCTGAATCATCGCGAGGGAGTTCTGATACATCGTTCCTCCCCGGCCCATCCCGGTATCAACCTCGATATGAATACGGGCCTGCCTGCCTGCCTGATGATATTTTTCTTGTAGATTCCGGGCAAAATGGAGGTCCGAGACGGAAGGGATGAGATTATACTTGATAATCTCCTGAATATCCTGGTTTGTTGAGGGACTGAGGATGATTATGGGGGCCGAGATGCCTCCGACTCGCAGTTGCACCCCTTCATCGGCGTTGGCGACGCCCAGTGCTGAGGCGCCACTCTGCAGCGCGACATGAGAGATTTCGATGGCTCCATGACCATAGGCATCTGCCTTGACCACCTGGAGAATCTTGACCAGCGGGCCCACTAATCTTCTGACTTCAGTAAGATTACTGGTAAAATTATCAAGCTCGACTTCCACCCAGCTCCGGTATTGCGGTTCCGCCATCATTTCCTCGTCATGGTGAAAACGCCATCCCATGGTTGAGGAGGCGGATTTTCCTTCAATTCCTGGCAGCGCGTCAGGTAGAGCTTGGCGGGCGGGTCGTCAGGTCTGATTTCCATAACCTTTTGGAAAGTGGCAATCGCGTCATCCCAGCGGGCTTGCTTGTACAGCGAAATCCCTGCTTCAAAATGCTGCACGAGGGGCTGCACCGTGGCGGCATCCTTCTTTTCACAGAGGATCTCATAGATTTTCACGGGCAGCTTTTTCCCTTTGACCCGCACGGCGTCCAATTCCCGGCAGCACAGATCGTCTTTCACAATGGCGTAGGTGAATTCGCTGGTGACGATATTGGTGCCATATTCCTTGTTGATGCCCTCCAGCCGCGAGGCCAGGTTCACGCTGTCGCCCATGACGGTATAGTCAAAACGCATCTGGGAACCCATATTACCCACCACCATATCGCCCGTATTGATGCCCACGCCGATATTCATGGGCGGCTTGCCCTCGGCGCTCCATTTGACCTGGAGCTTCTTCAACGCCGCCATCATTTCCAGGGCAGTCTTGCAGGCGCGCAAAGCGTGATCCGGCTGGTCAAGGGGTGCGCCATAGACTGCCATGATCGCATCGCCCATGTATTTATCCAGCAGGCCGTCGTACTTGAATACGATATCCGTCATGGCGGTAAGGTATTCGTTCAAGAGATGCACGAGCTCTTCCGGCGTCAGTTGTTCCGATATGGTCGTAAATCCCCGGATATCGGAGAACAGGGCCGTCAGTTGCTTCTTGTCGCCGCCCAGTTTGAGCTTGGTCGGATCCTTCAGCATCTCCGTGATTACCGAAGCCGTCAGGTAATACTGGAAGGCGTTCCGGACCTTCTTCTTCTCCCTCTCCTCGGTCATGTAGCGGTAAACGGTGATACCCAGATAGACGGTAAGCATCGTCAATACCGGATAAACCAGATTGAGCCATATATTGTAGCGGGAAAACAGAAAGACATTTACTATGAAAAAAGCGCCCGTAAAGAGGATGGCGATGAGCATCCCCTGAATGGCCTTTACCCTCGGGATGATAGTACCCATGATGAGTCCGAAGACGATGATGGAGACGATATCGAGAAACTTTATCCACCAGGATTGTCTCAGGAAATTATTGTGCAGAATATTGTCAATAACGGTCGCATGGATCTCCACACCGGGATAGACGGCGCTGAAAGGGGTTACCCGCAGGTCATAGATGCCCGTAGCCGTAGCGCCGACAATTACGATTTTGCCGCGGAGTTTTTCCGGCGGGATGCGGTTGGCGATGATGTCGGCAATGGAGTAGTGCGGGAATGTCCGGGCAGGGCCTAAGTAATTGACGAGCACCCGGCCCGTGTCGTCAGTAGGGATCTCCACCTTGTCAATGGTTACTCCCTCGACGCCAAATCCCCCCAGGCGCAGGAGGACCGTGGGGAAGTCCATGTACTGGGTCAAGAGCGACAGAGCCAGGGATGAGTAATAGCTGTCGCGAAACTTGATGACGAGCGGCGACCAGCGGATGGCTCCGTCGCTATCGGGAAAGGCATTGAAATAACCGCTGTTTTCTCCCGCGGCGGATATTTGTTTCAGATTCGGCACCGCCGCATAGGCATGGATTATGGCAGCTTCATTAACATTTTTAGCGGCTTTGACCATGGCATATTTGGAGCTTACGATATCCTCCTCGGAAGCTTCAATATCCTTGGCCGTAAGATGACCAACCTCCTTGGCGGAGGTATGGAAAAAATAGCCCAGGGTAACATTCTTGGCCGTTTCAATGGCCTTGGCGAAGGCGCCGTCCGTATCGGCCAATTCCATTTTTTTGCCCATCAGGGCCAGCAGCCGGTTGTCAGCCAGACCCATTTTTCGGGCTTCCTGCGCCAATTCGTTAATCGTTTTCAAACTGGAGTTCTCATCCGGTTCGGCAAAAACAACATCAAACCCAACTGCTTTCACGCCGTTTTTCTGGAGCGTCTCGACCAGCCTCGCGAGCGTTGTCCTGGGCCATGGCCAGCGGCCCAGCTCCGTCAGGCTCTTTTCGTCTATCGTGGCAATAACCGTTTCTCCACCAGAGGGAAGCGCCCCCCGGGAAAGGATTCGCAAGTCCAGGGCCTTCAGTTCCATGAAGCGCAGGAAAGGAGCGTCAAAGAAGAATAGCGTGACCGCCAGCAGGATAATCAGAACGGTAATTTTCAAAGGTGAAACGGAAATCAGTTTTTTTAGTGCGTTATTCATCTTTCAGCCCCTTGACCTCGGTAAAAATTTTGCAAATCATATCAGAGAAGCGAGTAAAGTCAAGGTAAACTGGTCAAGAAAGGCCGGGCGTTATATTCCATTGGCAAATGAGTGGGCCAGGGGTGATTTACCGGCGGCCACATAGCTGACCTGGTCATGATAAACGCGTTAAAAACTTGACAAATCAGGAGGGTTGTGCGCCACTTCAACAAGGTCGCCGCCGTTTGCGAACATAAATGCGTTATCAGCATGGCAAAGAACTGGCAGACGATCTCCGCGAACTTGTGAAGGCGTTATGATAAAAAGATTTCAGTTAATGGCAGTCGGACAAACAAACGTGGGCAGAGTCCGGAAAAACAACGAGGATGCCTTTACCCTTTCGCTGGATAAAGGCTTGCTGATTGTAGCCGACGGCATGGGTGGCGCTGCTTCCGGCGAAATAGCAAGCCGTATGGCCGTGGACGTGATCAGAAGTTACTTTAACGAGTCGGCGGCAAGCACCAGGACTCCCCTTATCGGGAAATATAATGACGATTTTACCGATATCACCAACCGCTTGGGCTCTGCGATCCGCCTGGCAAACATGGCCATTTACGAAGCGTCCCGGAGTAACGCTCAATGGCATGGCATGGGAACGACCATTGTATGCGCCCTGCTGCATAACCGTAAGCTGTGCATCGCCCATGTGGGCGACAGCCGGCTTTACTTGATTCGTGCCGGCGACATAGAACAGCTCACGGATGATCACTCCGTCGTGGCCGAGCAGGTGAAGCGTGAACTCATCAGTCGAGAAGAGGCGGAGAAATCTGAAATCAGGAACATACTGACCCGGGCCGTCGGTACAGAAGCCGAAGTAGCGGTGGATCTCAACGAGCTGAACTTGCTGGGTGATGACATGCTGGTCCTCTGTACCGATGGCTTGACCAATATGGTTCGTGATGAAGAGATCCTCTCCGTGGTGCTTGCCGGGCAAGATCCAGCTGTTGCCAGTCAAAGGCTTGTTGAGATGGCCAACGAGGCAGGGGGGCGGGATAATATTACCGCAGTTGTAGCGAACATCCTCGAAGAAAGCTGGCTTTCTTCGTTAATCAATTTTTTCACCAGGCGCAGGAGGTGAAACATGACGAAACTCCAGATAAAATTTAAGGATGCCGTTATCAATTTAATATTTCTACTTATTTCTGAGCAAGCCCGGTTTTTACCGTTATCTCCCGCCCGTCCGTGGTCAAGGTAATGGCGCCGTGGAGGTCGGTCCGGTATATCCTGGCCGGCAGCGCCGCATAACGCTTCAGGACGTCGGGGTGGGGGAGGTTGAAGGCGTTCTCCTGGCCGCAACTGATGATCGCGATGCGGGGCCGAACCGCCTTGAGGAAAGGCACGCTGCTGGAACTAAGGCTGCCATGATGGGGAACAAAAAGGACATCGCTTATAATGTCAGCCCCAATCGCCATGATTTTGTTCTCCATGACGTCGGAGATATCACCGGGAAAGAGGAAGCCGGTTTGCCCGAAAACCATTCTGATGACCAGCGAAGAATCGTTCGTTTCCCGAAACAGAGCCGCCTGGCTTTTCAACGACTGGGGCGATGCGCCGGCATTAAATACGGTGACGCCGACGCCGTTGATCACTATACGCGTCAATTTTTCCTTTACGATCCGGTGCATGACGCCTTTCTCTTTGATAATCTTCAGGAAATTTTCATAATCTTCCGTGGCCGGGATTTGGCCGTTCGTCCAGACCTCCCGGACCGGGAAATTCTTCAGAATATGCAGCAGCCCCAGCAAATGGTCGGGATGGGCGTGCGTCAAGACCAGCACGTCTAACTTGCTGATTCTTTGCCGCCATAGATAAGGGGCGAGCACAAATTTACCAATATCGAAAGTCCCCATGGCGCTTCCTCCCCCGTCAATGAGCATATTTCCCCCTGCCGGCAGGCGGATCAGCGTATACTTTACTTAATAAAGATTTGTCCTTTAAACTATTTATAACACTCTCCACCCTGTCAAGGTCGAACATAAAGTCCCCATGCGGGTATGGTTCCCTATCAGTAAGGGGAGCGTTCCATTTTTCTTTTGGAATTTCTTTCAGCTCATCACTATCCAGAAAATCAATCGGGCGAACATATTGGACAAAGCATTTACCACCTTGCTCGGGTGAGACGATTGTTTCCACAATCCGCTTCTTTTCTGCGAAGGGGAGGGAGTGCATAAAATCGCTGAAACCTCCCTTTGTTGAAAATTGGAGCTTCCATTTCCCTTTGGGGTCGGATTTTTTCATTGCTTCACAGAATGCCTTGTAGCGGTCTTTTTTGTTTGTGCTGTGGTCAAGCTCACGTTTTGCATCCGTCAAGTCCGCCTGAACAGTTCCCCATTCTTTTTGATCTTTTTGCCGTCCCTCTTCGTAAATTTTCTTGATACCGCTGTTCTCCGTGGACGCAATCAGGTTGTAACCTTCAAGCAGCCTCTTATTAAGTTGCTTTGATTTTTGCTCTAAAAGGGCCACCTTCTTTTCCAATTCCTCCGTGTTCAAGTCCTTAAGCCACGCGCTGACAAAGTAGGTAGGACGTGTCAGTAAATCAATAATTTGGTTAAACAATTTGTCGTCAGTCTGATCGGCATTAACAGCCTCCAGATAACAGCTTTTGCGTCCAGCTATCTCCTTAATATCGGCGCTGACACCATGCCAACAACAGGTATAATACAGTCGAACTTTTCCCTGTTTCCCGTCATTATCCTTTTCAACCTTCACTCTTTTACGCATCCGGCTCCCGCATTCTCCACAATACAGAAAGCCATCAAATAGGAAATGATCTTCATATCCTTTGTAAACCCGCTTGGGTTTCAACTTTTGCGCTTGCATCCTGTCCTGTATTTGCTGCCACTTTTCGGGGGTTATCAATGGATCGAAAGCGAATGTAATCCACTCGCTTTCAGGTTTTGTAGTTTTTCCATCATCAAAATTCTTCTTACCAAGGGCATTCAATTTGTGCCGATAAATTTCCTTGTTGCAAACCTTCTCACCTTTATAAGCAGGATTTTTGAGCATATCTACGACTGAAATGCCGTTCCATCGTGATGATTGTATTTTCTTCTTCTTTATTGCAGAGGGTGTCGGGATACCAGCTCGTGTTAATTCGAGTGCAATTTTTTTTGTTGATAGCCGTTGATTGAGGTAAAGATCAACTACTTTGTGATAAATTTGAGCGTGTTCTTCTTCAATGATAACCTTTCCCGATTCGCTCCTTATGTATCCTAACGGTAGCTCCCCGAAATAAGCATCACCTTTTTCCCATTTTATCTTTCGCCCTGCCTGTGTCCGCTCGCGAATCATTCCCCGCTCAAGCTCGGCAAAGATAGCGATAAGACTAAACATCGCTTTGCCCATAATACCATCAGTATTGACTATTGGGTCTTTGACGCAGATGATTTCAAGGTGGAGTTCTTCGTGCAGCTTGTGCCATAGGTTAAGGGTATCTCTGATGTTTCGGCCTAATCTGTCCAGCTTCGTAAACATGATTGTATCAAACAATCCCTTTTCGGCATCACTTATCAATGCTTGCAGTTCTGGGCGTTCTAATGAGCCGCCAGAAGCTCCCCCATCGCTAAAGAATTTCTCTAACTTCAGGCCCTCTTGTTTGCATTTTTCCTCGATAATGTCCCTCTGATCTTCCAAGCTCGTCCCGTCCTTGGCTTGTCCAACAGTCGAAACCCTTGCGTAACCAGCGACACGTTTCATATTTCCCCCCTCGGCCACCTATTGATTATAATCATATACCGTATCTTGTCCCGTGTCTCTCTCTATTTGTTACCTTTTGCCTGCCTGTACCCGCCCAGAATAGGACTTCGTTATGGGGGGCGTCTCATACCCTAAGCGCTGGTTCAGCCCGCTTAATGGCGTTCTTACCTAACCAGTTGTGAAGGTTTGCCGGGGTACAGTGATACCGCTCTGCGATAAAGTTCTTCGGGACGTGATTATTGAGCAACGCAATGATCTCGGGCCTGTAGGCATCTAACTTGCTTTTCCCCGGCCCACGTGGACGGCCTAACAGCTTTCCTTTCGCCCGTGCCGCTTTCAGTCCTTCGATGGTACGGGCAGAGATCAAGTCTCGTTCGATCTGGGCCGCGATAGAGAAAACCATCGCGAGCACTTCCCCTGCGAATCGGCCATTCAATTCAAATCCATTCTTCACGTCATAAATGGAAATTCCCTTTTCCTTCGCGGCAGCAATGCAAGACATAATGTCAACCATACTCCGGCCTATACGGGATAACTCGGGGACAATAATTTTGTCGTCTTTACCAAGCTGGTCAATGATCGCTGCGATTTTCCTGTCCTTCCATCCTATCTTTCCGCTGGCCTTTTCCTCGATAAACTCAACATGGCCGAAAGCCCTGTCGTTAGCGAACTTGAGTATATCGGCCTTGTTTTTTTCGCAGTCCTGCTCTGTCGTGCTTACCCGGAGATAAGCGACATTCCGGGGAATTGTCTTGACCACTTCTTTTATAATCTTTGCCATGTGCTGCCTCCTTTATGGTTGCACTGCGATTGTCGCGTAAGGGTCTTGCAGTTCCCTGCGTGCGTATGCTTTGGCCTTTTTCAACGCCTCGCTGTAATTCGCTTGACTAAACCACTTCGTTTCGCCGTTAATCTGAAACGCCCAGCTCCCGAAGCCCTTTGGTTTCGTGCCGTGACTGAATTCATATTGAAGGGTAGTGATTATCATTTTTTGGCCTCCTTCTCGGCAATCTTCTTGTAAATCGCAATCCGTTTGGCCGTAAAGTCGGCATCCTTTCCCTTCGCTGTGTAAATTTTGGTAAACACCGATTCGATGTTCTTGTCCGTGGCCTTGTTTTCCAGAAGTTCTTTCATAACGTTAAGCGCGGACTTGGCCTTTTCCTTCTTGGCCTCCACTTCTGGAACTGGAACGGGGACAGTCTTTTTGGCCGCTGTCTTTTTGGGTGTCGCTTTTACCTCTGCCGTCACTTCTGGAACTGCCTTTGTTTCTTCTACTGTTACCGCCGCTGCTTCTTTCTTCGCCTTCGTAGCCATTTTCACATCCTCCTTTTTGTTGGTTGTCAATTCTGTGACTGTTACCGTTGCCGCTTCTGCTGCCTTTGCCTTCTTCGCCATTTTGTGCCTCCTTTTAATGAAATACGTTTTTTCTTAATTTCTATATTACGGTTCCAAAAAGGAGAAGTAAAGCCTTTTCTTTAATTATTTCAGGTAGTTGACTTAAAGTTTAAATGATCGTTAATATTATATCGTTCAGTGGCCATGTCTTACAGTTTTCCAAGTCTTTCCATAATTGCCCCGATGGTTTGAGGGGTGTAATAAAGATCGAGCTCGACGCCATTACTGATAAGTTCCTCGATGTTGATATAACCAAGCTCCGCGTTCTCCTTGTCCCCGTTTAGACAAGCGAACCCGAAAGCCTGTAACTGTTGGCCTTGTAGTGTGTCATCAGGACTCCCTTCGTCCTTTTCAACAATCCACCAATCAGAGCCGCCATAGAAATAATGAAGCGTTGCAAAGGCAGCCTCGCCCTGTCCATCTGTCTCATAGGTTTTCGGCATGGTGGCGATCTGGTTTTCCAATTTCTCCAGCATGGCCCTGTAAAACTCGCCTTCTTCGCCCTTACAGTAAGATAATATCGCTGCCATCTGACTTTTCCCGATAAAGTTCTCAAGCATTGTTCATTCTCCTTTTACCAGCCTGCTACGTTATTGAAATATAAAGAGGGGAAAGTATCGCCCCCCATAACGAAAGCCTGTTCTCCGCCGTGTCTGACGGTAATTATGCCGTGCCTCATGTGATAGCAAACTCCTTTTGTAATCTTCCCTTGCTTTTTTGTGGTGCGTATCCTCGGAGGTGACAGGAATAATGTTGGCAATATCCTGTCATCATCGCTTTGCTGGACATGCAAGCTAAACAATACTTGGCGATATTTCTTTTTGGCCGGTGATTTTCCAGTAAATGACAGCTTGGATTGCAGGGTTTTGTATCGCATTGTTTACAGAACTCTTGGATTGCCTCGGTTGGTGTTTTCATAAATTATTCCCCTTCCTTGTGAAAAGAGAAGTGCCGGTGAGCAAATGGCACTTTTAACTCTGCCGGCACCTCTCGAAGCCGACCACGGGAAACGTTGGTAAACCGTGGTGACTCAGTGTCAATGTTGGATACCACGTGAAATCCTTGTCGCTCTTTCATTGGATTGAAGGTTGATACCTGCATTTTTTTCCTTCCACTCCTGATCCTGTGATATTTTGGTTTGTTCCTTGTTCCATGAGCGAATGCGATTATCCGCTAACACTTGCTCATGCTCGCTTTGCGGCGGGAAAACCTGATAAAATTCTGTTGGGCTCAAAGGGTCTTCAATCTTGCCGTTGATCAACATTTTTGCGCTTGTGGCCGATATCTCTGCCGCTCTCGCCCGTACCGCTTTATAAATCAGCTTCTGGTCAGCTTCTTTCGCGATCAGCGAGGGGTCTTGAGTAAAAGCATATTCCCGCCGTAGCTCTGTCAGGTGTTCGCTGTTAAGGAGAGCATCGGGACTGCTTACCAATGCTTTGATAAAGTCCAGATTACCTTTGACCATATCACCGCGTTTCTTTGGTTCGGTATTACGGATGATTTGCCGTATTTCCTGATTGCGTAACTCTGCCAGCATGGCCTTTGTCGGGTCAGAAAATGTCTCTGGTTGAGAGACACGCAAAATTTCATTTTGAACAGCGGCAACCTCTGATTTGTATCGCTCGATATGTTTCCGCAGGAAGGACATGAGCGACCTTTTGGCGTCCAAAATAAGCTCCTTCCTTTTGGCCTCGACCACTTCCGCTTTATAGTCGCTCGTAGCTGCATTCAGTTCTTGCGCTCGCGTAACGGCTGTTGAAAAATGGTGCAGGCCAAACCTTGCCTCATCATGGAGATCGGCAAGGTGCGGACTTATCCACGGTTGATCATCTTGGATGTTCAACAATCCGTGGATTCCAAACTCGTCTTGTATCGGGTGAGCTTTCTCTTGCTTTCGCCCTGTTGGTCTTTGGTATGGCATGGTAATATTCCCTCCTTCATTTCTGTTTCTGCTGGTTCGTTATCAATACATGGGGCGGCTTGCTCCTGTTCATCGGCGGGGTAAGCTCCGGTAGCAATGTCAATCTGCCGGATAGCCTCGTTAATCTTTTCGATTGACACAACTGGCCTTAGTAACAGACTTTCCAGTGCAGCAACCCGTTCCCTGATTCCTGGCATCATTTACCTCCTGTAGCTCTTTAATCCGTTCATAAAGTTGCAATGTAAACTTTTCCAATAATGCTATTCGCTCAATTGGTCTCATTTTATCTGCCTCCATAATAGGTAAGATTTTCCAGTTTCTTTAGTCTGTCCTCAATGCTGCACTGTTCAAAACAGTTCAACATTATTTGACTGCCGTAAATCATCGCCCTGCCTATCTGTACGTCAATCTCCTGCCGCCTTATCTGGTTCAGGGTAATGCTTAACAGTCGCCGGACGTCCTCTGCTGTTTTAAGCGTGATCTTATACCGCTTCTTGTCGGGGGGCCTTTCCTCGTCCCTCTTGTCTGTCGTGGCTTTCAGCGTTCCACGAACTATTTTAATCGCTCTATTCATGCCACCATTTCCTTTATTTCCCGGTGGTTTTCCCTCAATCGTTCAGCCTTCTTTTCAATACTTCCAGCGGTATCGGGCGGCCTTTGTTGTTGATCAAATCTGCCATGTCAAGTTTCTCTCGTTTCCATAAGTCAAATCTACCCGTCCCGAGGATTTCCTCCTGTGTCGTGGCGGGTTGATCTTTTAGCCACGCATCATAAGCCTGTGCTGGAACAGGGCCGTTCATGCTTGCCCTCTCTCCTGCTGGGATGTTGTCCAAAGATTTGATTTGTTTTGATGTAAGGGGGGATTTTGGGCCAGCTAATTCCGCCCATGATTTTGTTACGGGGACAAGACAACACCTGCATCCCCAATGTGCCGGTATTGCCGGGTATGCTTTATTATGACCTACTGGCTTCATGTCCATGTCAAACCGTTTTCCATCCAGAGCAGCACATTCAAGCGTGGTTCGCTTGTCTAAAGTAGCTATCCATTCAAATCCATCAAGAACATCGGCATTGGCCTTGAAGGTTTCCATTCTGGTTGCATTGGCCACCGACATAACGCTGGTTCTTACCAATGCTGTTGCTTGCCGCTTTGTCAAACTCATTACGCCCGGGCTGGTTGCTGTTCCTCTTATCCGTCCGATCAATTGACCGACTGTTTCACCTTGCAACATCCCGATCTGGATTTTCATTGTTCCTTCCGCCATTGATGCGGATAGCCGGTTCTGTAAGTCTGTTGACTGTTTAAGCCACCAATCGCCGATAATTTTCCCGTCAATCATTGTATTCTCGGCAATCCCTTTGACAACATCGGGGGTTAGGGTCACTTTGAATAAATCAACTCCAACGGCCTTATTGAATGACTTGACGATAGAGTCGGCCTGTGTCGTGGCCGTTTCCGTCAATCTATTATTAATGTCGTTGGTTATCTTCTGAAAAATTCTATCCAAGATTTTCTTGATTTCCTCATTTAACTGTACCAGTCTGTTTTTCTTCCAAGCGGTCATTGTCGGGCCTGACGGGTCAATTTGTGCGAGCTTCCCGGCTATCTCGTCCTCTGCTGCCTTCAACAAACCTTGAACCTTGATGTTTAGATGGTGGGAATATTGGTCAAGGGCTGTCTGTGACTTGACCGCTGAATTCATTAGCTTCTTAGGTATTGACATTTGTCACCTCTGTTCTTTCCTTAGCGGCTTTCCAGACGTGGTAAACGAGCATGATCGTCCACTTTAGAGCGCGTCGCGGCCACCTTCCTTGTGCATTCAAGTCCTCCGCTATGCGCTTAAAGGTTTTTTTCTTTGTGGTACGATAGAAAACGATTTCCTCGATAATGTCTTTTTCCACTGGACTTATTTCTCCAAAATGTCTTGGCCGTCCTCCCATAATGACCTCCAACTATGCAAAATTATTTATAATCTCCCTTTAGGAAGTTATAACAGGGATTTTTCAAATTAAAAGATAAATCTTAGGGGGAAAGCGAAATATTTTTTAGGTGGTCAGATTAGACAGGGTGCGGGATAGTATTAACGAACTTTTTCGCAGTCAATCGTCAAGATGAACACCCCTGTCTTTCGTCGGGAGGAATTTATCAGATATATCTATGAAAAAGAGGTTTTCATCTAATCTCTACTTTCTGGTGGGTGTATCACTCCTGTAAATTTTACACTTCTGGAAATTTTACATTTCTTCTTCTTCTTCTTCTCTAATTCGGCATTAAACTCGGCCTGTTTCCTTTTTTGAATTCGACCATCCGATTCAACCACTCCACATTTTTTCAATAATCTGGTATGGACATCAGACAGTATTTGCTGAGATTCCTTTTGTGCCGCGTCCAGTACATCAATTGCGGATTGTAATGCCGTGAACAGTTTAGAATTTACATCAAACGCTTCCGGTTCATGAGATTTAATCTGCTTTTCAAAAGGTACAATATCCCGGCCTGTACTATGTCCTTCTATCTTATCTTTTAAAGCCTCCAAAGTCCTCAAGGCGTTTTCGACCATATCAAGCGTGTAGGTTGACTGTTTTATAGCTAAGCGTCCACTGTTCAACGCCTCTATGTCATCTTCTATGGCCTCAAATCCCCCTTCTTTATATTTCCGAGTGATTTCAGTGAGTTTTCCGTTGGTCATTTCATTCAATTGTTCGGCGTCAAATAAATACTCTCTCAACTCATCAGGAAAGCTGGGGGCTGATATTTGATAGAGGATAGAAGGTTTGACATTCATAGCGATTTCGCGTACTCCCAAACAATGTTTGTAAACATTCATAAAATTGTTTGCAGTTTCATAACTGAAATCAAGATTATTGGTAATCCAGTCCTGAAATCCCTTTCCTTCTTGCTGGCAGATTTTCTTTGCGTGGATTAACAGTTCGCCAATTTTGAATATTTCGCTCTTGGTAATCTTAACCCGAATCTTTATCTCTTTTAGGAGTATCTCAAGCTGTGTTTCGGGACTTAATGTTGATATACCAAACATCCGCTGCCGTTCAAAAGAAACTGCTACATCGTAAAGGGGTTGATATGGTAGCAATGTCTTCGGGTCTATATCTTCTTGCTCAAAATAATAACCATCTTTACCATTACGCAATTTCTTTCTGAATTCATTTGTGCTGCTCATCATCTTTCCCCCGCCCTGTAAGTCATGTTTGTCAATACCATTATACTGTATGTTTCAAAATCTTGACCACATTTCTGCAATATTTTTTCATGTTTCGATAAGCTGGTGATTTTTATCTATAATCAACCAGCCATGACAGCGTTTATTTTGGTAGGGGCGACTTGTTGACACTCGTTTCAAATAATCACCCCTTCGCGGCAGGTGACTGGCGGCGGCATAAGATATTACCAGCGGGGGGCGGGGTAATGGTAATCATCTGTAAGGGAAAAGTGATTATCAAAGGAGATCAAAAGTGGAGGGGGTATCGCGAAGCGATACCATCTTAATTTCTGATACTGACATCAATGAAGGGCGATAGCCCTGATAGGTCAGTTCTGAAATTACAGATGTAAGATTGGTAGTTGCTTTGTTTGTATGTAGTCTTTAAAAGAGAAAAACTATTATAGGTCTTCAAACATTCCTTATAATATTAACGCATTATCTCTGTTTTGATTACTGGTGGTATGTTAAAAAACCCAATAATATTAACCCACCACCAGTAATCAAATACAAATACCACCAGTAATCATTACTGGTGGTATTGGGATGTTCAACGGGTAAGTTTCTTTATGGATTCTTCAGTTAGGAACCAAGCAAACATCAAGTGATTATCTATTACAGCACCGGTATAATATCCAAATGCGTAAACTGGTTGATTATGATACATCCCTGTTGCTCCTATTTTCCTCAATGCTCCTAACTTTCGTGAACCGGCAAGATACTTGCGGATACCAGATTCTGACAGTTTCATCTTTGCTGACATTTCCGAGTAAAACTTTGCATCTGCAACGAAGGCCAAGTAGCTTTTATCTCCTGTTTTCACAATGTCCTTTAGATCACTCTGAGAAATCTGGTCGTAATTTTTAATAGCATTCAGGAAGTCCCATTGTCGAGGATACCTTTTCAGATGGCGGGTAACAATGTCATATCGCTCTTTCCAAGCGGGGGTGAGTGTCGTCCAATATGGTTTAGATTTGTTCGGGTGATCGGCTGCAAACTGATGGAATGCTTTCTTGATTTTCTTAACATCCTTTTCGTTCCCTGCTCCTTCTATCGCTGTCTCATATACTTCTTTGAGTTGGTCATAAACCATTTTCTCTTTATTGGCGTCTATTTCCAGCCGCTCCATGAGTTGTCTTTTTGTATCTTCTCTGGTGGGCTTTTGTCGTGGCGGCGGGTTATCGAGGGCTTCCCTTCGGGCCAAGTCCTCCCGAAGAGCTTTGTCCTGCTCTGGAAACGCCGCAGCGAAGCGGCTAATTACTCCGTCTGTGTCATCCTCTATTTGATCATCGTCCGGGTCTGCATCTTGTCTGTCCATTTTTCACCTCTGCTTCGGTAAGTGCCGGGAAGACAGGGAAGAAGCAGCTCCCCTGTCTATACCGCCTGCGCAGGCGGCCCCGGCTGTAGGTTATCGTTATCAGTAGCTCATTACCATCCACTTGCGAGACTTAATTTTTCAATGACATATAACTTGGTTTTTACAGGGATTGATATATTTATTAAGTTAAGTGGTTTAGCGTGGCGCTACCCTGTCCAACATCAATGGCCGTAATTTCAAGATGTTGCCGGAAATGCTCACGGCCCGCCAGGTAAAGGGCATCACCGGTAAAGAAAATTATCAGGGCCAGCAGGGCCAATTTGAGAAAAATGGGCTGTTTAGCCGTTTTCCCACCCGCGGGATAATTTTCGCCCATTTTATTGCTGATCATAATAACAATGATGATCAGCAGCATATAATAACAGATTATTTCCAGCATGTTAGGTGTCGAGATGCTGACGTAGGACCCGGGCAGCGAGGCGAGATAATTTATCACTGTCACCGACAGTCCGGCGGGCAGGGACGTAAGCTGGACCAGCAGGCCGGCGAGCGTGGATGACAGGGGAAGACTAATAATAACGGCCAGTCCCGTGGTGAGCGCTACCATGCCCAAAAGCGGTACGATAATCAAATTGGCCAGGAGGGTGATGGTGGAAAGGCCGTTAAAAGAGGAGGCGATGATGGGCAGTGTCCCCAGGGTGGCGCTTAGGGTGACACATATGAACATTAGCAGTATATGAAAAACTTTCCTGGGAATCGTGACGGTTAATGCTTCGTCTTCTGTTTGACCCGACCTGAAAAGCTTGGACAAAATGGGCGAGACAAAGATAAGGGATGCAACGGCGACGAAAGAAAGCTGAAATGACACGTCAAAAAGGGCATAGGGACTGACAAACAGGATGATCAAGGCCGCCAGTGCCAGGGTATTGAAGAGGTCTCGATCCTTGCGCAGGAGAATAGCCAGGAGGCAAACAAGCAGCATGATCGTCGCCCGAATGACGGAGATGCCCAGCCCGGCGATAAGCGAATAGATAATTACAGGCAACAGGGCTGTGCAGGTGGCAACACGAAGGGCGTTGAATCTCAAAAGCAGATAAGGCGAACTTTTCATGATAACCAGGGTCAGGAAAATGGTAAATGAGGCCACCAGGGCCACATTGAGACCGGAAATCGCCAGGATATGCGAGGTCCCGGTCCTGTTGAAGTTTTCCCTGATCGGAGGCGGGATCGGCTTCGTCTCCCCTAAAAGCAGAGCCTGGATAATCTCTCTTTCCGGAGTTGCCGAATTGTCCACGATGACTTGGCGTAATCGGCTTCTGAGCCTTTCCAAGCCCATTTTGAAAAGGTTTCCCAAATCTGCTCTCATCAGCACCATGTCGGAGGGCTCATTGATCACTCCCCGCACTATAATGCCCTGCACCCGCAACTGTTTTTCATAGTCGAAGCTCCCGGGATTATGGAAGTTGTGAGGTTTCCTCAGGCGGCTCCGAAAGCGGATTAAATCACCATATTGCCGGGCCTGATCGCCCCGGACGGTCAGCATGACCATTCCTTCCACCGGAAGATCTTTATTTGTTCCAATAATTTGACGGACAGCGACGCTGAGCACCTGGCCATCGGGCGTTTCTACAGGCGTTGCGGCGATGACGCCTTCTACCGTCAGCTTCTCGTTGCTTATGTAATGGACAATGTGACGGGGGCCGGGGGGGGCATAGAGATAGAAATTGACGTCCAGGATGCCCAGGATTAAGAAAGCAGCCGAGGATACAGCCAGAATGGCGCCGGACGCTTTTTTGAGCATTGCCAGGAGCAGACCCAGTAAAGTGGCGATCAGGCAGGCCAGCAGGGGCAGGTCGGGCAGGGGGAGGAAATATCCTGTCGCAATGCCGACGCTAAGGGCGATGGTTGGATAGATGAGAGGTCTTGGCATAATTTGCATTAGATAATATTTCGTAAGTAGTATAGTATGCAAGCAGTTTTTTGTAGAGGAAAGCATTATGGATAATCGTCGTTTGGAACCGGAAAATCTGACCGCCAGAATCCACTGGCTGATGCTGGGGCGGGTGGCCATTGTCACCTTTTTGCTGGGTATTGCTGCATTGAGCGTATTCCGGGAGTTGGAACTTCTCCCGCAACGTTCGCTTACTTTCTATTACATCATAATCGTTGCGGCCTACGGGCTTTCCTTTTTCTATCTCTTGTTCCTTTCCTTTGTCAAAAGCATCAAGGTGAACATCTATATCCAGACGGCCTGCGACGTAGCGTTGATTACCTACATGGTTTATGTCACGGGCGGGACGAGCAGTATCTATTCCGTTTTCTATACCTTAGTCATAATCTATTCCGCCTTGTTCCTGGGCAGGAGCGGCAGCCTGATCGTCGCTTCGGCATGCAGTATTTTTTACGGGACCCTCCTGGATCTGGAATATTACGGGTTGCTTGACCCCCTCTATTCATCCCTGGGGGAATACCCATTTCTCGCGAGCTATGTTTTTTCCCGTATTTTTACGCATATCCTGTCCTTTTACCTGATTGCTTTTCTGGCCAGTTTCGTCGTGGAACGGGAAAAGAGGGCGCGTGTCCTACTGGCAGAAAAAGAAGACGCCTTTGAGCAGTTAGACATGTTGCACCGAAGCATCGTGGAATCGGTTAGCCTGGGCATCCTGACAATTAATCCGGCCGGCAGAATAAAATCATTCAATCGGGCAGCGCAGGATATAACCGATTATGACTTCAGCGAGGTTGAAGGTAAGGATGTTACCGCGATATTTCCCTTCAGCGCCAATATGCTGGCCAAGCGGGATACCTATCCCGCACCGGCCGAGAATCGTTTCGAGGTGACCTTGCAAACCAGCAAGAATCGCACGGTAGTCCTGGGTTGTTCACTCTCCTCGTTGAAAAATAACGCCGGCGAGAAGATCGGCGACATCATGATTTTTCAGGATCTCACTTCCATCAAGAAGATTGAGGAAAGCTACGAAAAAAGCCGGCGCATGGCTCTCATCGGTGAGATGGCCTTCCGTCTGGCCCATGAAATAAGGAACCCCCTGGCCTCTATCAGCGGGTCTATCCAGATGTTGAGCCGGGATTTGCAACTCCCCGACACAGATGAAAAGCTGATGCGCATTATCTTGCGCGGAAAAGAGCAATTGGAATTCTTCATGAAAGACTTTCTGCTGTTGGCTCGGCCGACACCGGGCGCCCCTGCGCTGGTTGACGTCAGAGAGATTATTGAAGATGTCCTGGAGGCCTTGCAATTTGTCCCCGACTGGCATGAAGGCATTGAAATCAAAAAGAATCTTGGGAGAGGCGCCTTGATTTATGCCAATCGGACCGACATCAGGCACGTCATCTGGAATCTGCTGCTTAACGCCTTGCAGGCCATGCCCGACCATGGCATCCTGCAAATCTCGACCAGACTGGGCAACGCCGATTCCTTGCCCAATTGCCTGGAGATATCAGTATCGGACACGGGTTCCGGGATTGAGGACAATGCTCTGGGGAAGATATTTGAACCATTTTATACGACCAGGGAGCGCGGTACCGGGCTGGGGTTGGCGATTGTGAACCGGATCGTGGAATACAACAAGGGAAAAATAAATATAGTAAGTGAAGTCGGCCGGGGAACGGAATGTGTTGTGCGGTTGCCGGCAGCGGTAACGTAGTAGGGGCACGTTGGTACGGGCCCCAAAGGGGATAAAATGGCAAATATTCTGGTTGTTGACGATGATCAGGGCATGAGGGAGTTTCTGGAGATAATGCTGGGACGGGAAGGCTATCGCGTGGCCGTGGCGGTAAGCGCGGAGAAGGCCTGGGAACGTTGCCGGAAAGAAAAATTTGATCTGGTTATTACCGATCTGAAGATGCCCGGTGCCGATGGGATCGAGTTTATCAAGGGGATGAAGGATATTTCCCCGGAAACACTCATAATTCTCATTACGGCTTACGCATCGGGCGAAACGGCGGTCCGGGCCATGAAGGAGGGGGCTTATGACTACGTCGAGAAGGGCTTTGACAGCGAGGAACTGAAGGTTACGATTCGCAATGCCTTGGCGAAGAAAGGCATCAGAAAGGACGACGCCCTTTTTATCAAAGGTGTGCAGGATGCCCTGTGCTTCGGAAAAATAATTGGCAAGAGCAAGGAAATATTAAAGGTTTACGGTATCATAAAAAAAGTGGCCAATACGAACGCCAACGTCTTGATTCTGGGCGAAAGCGGTACGGGTAAGGAACTGGTGGCGGAGGCCATCCATGAAAACAGCGCCCGGAAAAGCATGCCTTTTGTGGTGATAAATTGCGGGGGCATTCCCGAAAATCTGCTGGAATCGGAATTGTTCGGTTACATGAAAGGTTCCTTTACGGGCGCCTATTCAGACAAACCGGGGCTCTTTGAGATTGCCCGGGGGGGATCCATTTCCCTCGATGAAATTGCCGAATTACCGCCCGCCCTGCAGGTAAAGCTATTGCGGGTTGTCCAGGAAAAAACCTTCCGCCGGATAGGCGGCGCTGAGGACATGAAAGTGGATATGCGGATAATTTCCGCGACGAATAAAAATCTGGAAAAGAGCGTCAAGGAAGGGACTTTCCGGGAAGATCTGTACTATCGTCTCAATGTTGTTCCTGTTCATATTCCTCCGCTCCGCAAAAGAAGAGAGGATATACCGCTGTTGACGAGGTTTTTTATCGAAAAATATTCCCGGGAATTTGGCAAGGAGATCAATACGATATCGTCTTATGCCCTGGAACTGCTTTTGGAATATCAGTTCCCCGGCAACATCAGGGAACTGGAAAATATTATCGAGCGCAGCATCGTTCTGGAGCAGTCCAATATCATCCTGCCCGAAAACCTGGTGTTGACGGGGAACATCGGGACGGCAGACTATATCAGTGATGATCTTGATATTCCTTCCGATGGGATAGATTTAAATGACGAGGTGGCCAAGCTGGAACGACGTCTGATTGAAAAAGCGCTGGAAAAGTCCGGAGGCTCAAAGACAAAGACTGCCGAGCTGCTCCATGTCAGTTCCGATTCTCTGCGTTACCGGATAGAGAAGCTGGGGATTCAGTAAGTTAGAAAATATTTAACTGACAGGTTATAATTGAAAGATCTTGACTCAGCGTGAACCATTGTGATGTATAGCAGGGGAACTTTATAGTGGGAGTGTGCTTTTGAACTTACCGTCTATCACCGCAACATTAGACATCTATATTGCCGAGATCAACCGTTTTCCTCTTTTGACGGCCGAGGAAGAATTCAAACTGGCCGTTGAACTGAGGAAAGAAAACAGCCTGGCGGCGGCGGAGAAACTCGTTGTCTCCAATCTGCGTTTTGTCGTCAAGGTGGCCCATGAGTACCGGAGCTACCGGATGAAGCTGGCGGACCTGATCCAGGAAGGCAACATCGGTCTGATGCACGCCGTAAAAAAGTTTGACCCTTACAAAGGCTACCGGCTGATCTCTTATGCCGTCTGGTGGATCAGGGCCTATATTCAGAATTATGTGATCAAATCCTGGAGTATCGTCAAGATCGGTACCACACAGGCGCAGCGGAAGTTATTCTTCAAGATGAGCCAGACACGGAAGGAGCTGGAGACCATTTCCAAGAAAAACCCCGAATTTAGCGAGATTGCCGAATCTCTGGGCGTCAAGAAGTGGGAAGTGGAAGAAATGGACGTCCGCATGGGGCAGGATCTTTCCCTAGATGCTCATGTGGGTGAGGGATCGGACATGACATTCGGAGATAATCTGCTGTATGAAGGCGAAGATCAGGAAATGGCTCTGATCAAGAAGGAAGAAATGTCGCTCGTCCAGAGAAGTATCGCCGGCGCACTGGCCCAACTCAATGAAAAGGAAAGTTTCATCGTCACGCACCGGCTCATGACCGACAATCCCCTGACCCTTCAGGAGATAGGCGATCGCTATAACTTTACCCGCGAACGGGCCAGACAGATAGAGCAGCAGGCGATCAAGAAACTCCGGCTGGCCATACCCTACGAAGTGGAAAGTAAGAACCTTCCGGCGGCTATCGGCGCCGATTAGTGACCTGTCGAATCAGCCTTAAAATCTCACTTTTCTAAAGGGGGACGCTATGATTCCCCTCTTTGGCAAAGAGGGGTTGGGGGAGATTTTTATTTCTTCCTGCTGACCAAGGCGTGGCTGATTGCGTCGCTAAGTCCCTGGAGCCCATAGGGTTTGCCCAGGAAGACCTGGGGCAGTTCGGGATGGTCGCCGGCCATTACCTGGACTTTGTCGTAGCCGCTGGCGAGGATCACCGGGAGGTCGGGCGCGAGCTGGCGCAGGGCCGTCAAGGTTTCCCAGCCATCCATACGCGGCATGGTCAGGTCGGAAAGGACTAAACAGATTTCATCCCGGCGCTGCCGGAATACTTCCAGAGCTTCGACACCGTCTTTCGCTGCCAGCACCGTAAAACCAAGGCGAGTGAGCATAGCTGCGGCTATGTCGCGCAGCATCATCTCGTCATCAACCAGCAGTATCGTGCCGCTGCCTGTGGTCGCATCGTTCCCACGCTGGAGCGTGGGAACGATGGGTCGCTTCAGTCTGGGAACGATAAGTGTGGGTTGGGCAGCTTTGTCCGGCTGCCGGGGAACTTCTGCGGCAGATACCGGTAAATATACCCGGAAGGTACTCCCTTGTCCTGGTGCACTCTCCACGGTGACGGCTCCGTCGTGCGCCTTGACAATCCCCAGAACCACAGGCAGGCCCAATCCCCGGCCGATAAACTTGCTGGAGAAAAAAGGATCGTAGAGATTCTCGATGTCTTTGTCCGGGATGCCGCAGCCCGTGTCTGTCACTTCAAGGCATGCATAGGGACCGTCCTGCGGCTGCCAGGCGATAGGCCGACGATGCAATGTGGGGATATCCGCCGGGGAAACCGTTTTGACACTCAGGTGAATGGAACTCCGACCCGTACCGACAACCTCCCAGGCATTGGTGATCAGGTTGGTCAGCACCTGCTGGATCTCAATCGCGTTGGCCATGACGGCAGGCCCGGGAGATGGCAAATTAGTCTCCAGTGTCACGGTTCCCGGCATAGAGGCTTGGATAATGGGCAGGTTCCGCAGGCAGGCCTCGGCAATATCCAACAACTCCCGTTTGTCGAACGATTGACCGAGGTAGGTCAGCATCTGACCGCTCACCGCCGCCGCCTCATTTGCCGCCCGCATGGCTGCGGTCAGGCTATTGACGGGGCCCGCACCTTTAGGCAGCTCGTCAATTGCCATCTCCAGGTTTCCGATCACCACTCCGAGCTGATTATTAAAGGTGTGGGCAATAGCGCCGGCCATGCGGCCCAGGCTTTCGGCCTTCTGGAGTTGACGGTTTCGGGCTTCGAGTTCTGCCCTCTGTGCCTCCGCCTGCTTGCGGAGGGTGATGTCGCGTATCGCCGCAAGATGAACCTGCCGCCCCTGCCACGGAAAGATGTTGACCATGATTTCGACAGGAAAAATTGTCCCATCTTTTTTGCGATGATAGCGAATGGGAATATGCTTCCATGCTTCCTGCGTTGCGCGTTTTGTTTCGTCTGGTTCGGCAGAGAGTTCGATATTTTTCATACGGAGAAGTTCCTCGCGGCTGTACCCGTACAACGACTCCGCGACGCGGTTGGCTTCAATCAAATTGCCGGTGTCTTTGTCAACGAGAAGAATGGCGTCGGCCTCTAATTCGAACAATTGGCGATACTTCTCCTCGTTCTCCCGCAGCTTCTCCTCGGAATGGATATGGACCAGAACACCACCTATCTGCGCTGCCAGCATCTCAAGCAGATGGCGTGTGTGGATCGGGATATCATCATGAACATGCGAAGCCATGTTCATGATTGCGACAAGATTGCCCTTGTGCAGCACCGGAATTGACGCGAGAGCGGTCAGCCCTTCCCTGTCGCGGGTCTCATCTTTACCCGGCGGCCAGAGAGCCGTGTATCGCCCATAAAATGATGTACCGGCTCTCGCCCGTATCACCTGCGGAGAATCAGCCGCCAAATGGGACGTGTGCTCAACCATTTCGGGTGAGTGTCCGCAAGTAACCGATAAATTTAGAGTACCGGTGACCGGGTCATTCAAGTAAATCCCCCCGGAGTCCAGACCCTTATCCTGCAAGGCAGCATCAAGAATGTGTTCGAGGGCTTCTTTTACGGTGTGGCAGGTTGTGAGGCTAAAGACAAGGTTGTGCTGGATTCGCAGCGCCGCCTCCGCCTGCTTACGCTCGGTGATGTCTTGAATGGTCGTAAGCAAATAATTTGCATTGTTAATGCTCATCATGACAACATTGAACAATCCATATCTATAGCCTCTGCCTTTTGGCCTGACTTCCATCTCAAGATTTTCGACGCGTCCTTTCTTGCTTAGTTCATTGTAAAAAAAAGCTCTTTGTTCTTCCGTTATAAATCCGGCTTCTCGAGACGTATGTCCGATAACTTCATGCCGCTTAAGTCCTACAAGTTGAAGAAAAGCATCGCTGACATCAAAGAATCTGCCCTCTTTCACTGTAGTAATAGTCATGGGAATTGAATTTTGGAGGAAAGCTTTAGTGAATTTCTCTGAAGTTACTCTTGTTTGTTCGATTTGCTCAAGACGCAGGCAATTGAGCTCTTCAATCAGTTGTTTCTTGGTCTTTCTTGCATCTTCCATAGCATCCTCTCAATAAAAGAATAGCGCCCGGAAAAGAAAAACCATATCTCGTCCCGACTCAACAGGCTGATGTTTCTTATCAATTATTCGTTTGCTGGTACACTCGTACTCTACCCTAAAACATAAAGTCAATGACAAATATGTTTGAATATGGCCATCTGAAAGTGGTAAGGTAAAGTAAATAGTGAATTTGTTTCATCGGCAGGAGAACATATCTTGAAAGTAAATGAGATTTTTTACAGTATTCAGGGCGAGTCTTCCTGGACGGGGTTCCCCTGCCTTTTTGTCCGGTTGACCGGCTGTAATCTTCGGTGTTCTTACTGCGATACGCAATATGCATACGATGCCGGAGACGAACTGACAATTGCCGATATAGTCACACAGGTGGCGGAATATCATTGCCCCCTGGTGGAAATCACGGGCGGCGAACCCTTGCTGCAGGAAGAAACTCCGCTATTGGTCGGCAATCTGCTCGATAGGGGCTATCGGGTATTACTGGAGACGAACGGCAGTCTCGATGTAAGCCTTGTGGACCGTCGCTGTGTCAAGATAATTGACGTCAAGTTGCCATCGAGCGGGGAGGCGCAGCGTAACTATCTTCATAATCTTGACCTGTTAAATGATAAAGACGAACTTAAATTTGTTATCGGCGGTCGGGAGGATTACGATTATGCCGGGAAGATTATTAACCTCATTCCCCAGGAACTTTTAGATAAGATTGTTGTTAATATTTCACCTGTTTTCAGTACGATGGCGCCGGAAATGCTGGCAGCGTGGATATTGCAGGACCATCTGGCCGTGCGGCTCAATATTCAACTGCACAAGATCCTCTGGCCGGCGAATATGAGAGGGGTATAATTGAAAAAACAAGGATAACGCATGGAGAAGAGGGCGGTGATTTTACTCAGCGGCGGCCTGGATTCTACTACGGTCCTGGCCATGACCAAAAGCGAAGGTTATGCGTTATATTGTCTGACTTTTCGCTATCAGCAGCGCCACGTTCGGGAAGTGGCAGCTGCCTGTAAAATTGCCGCGTTATACGGTGCGACCAAGCATAACATTATTGATATTGACCTGGCGGTATTCGGCGGTTCAGCCTTGACGGACAATATTGACGTTCCGAAAGGACGGTGCAGCGAGGAAATGGAGGCGAATATTCCGGTAACCTATGTGCCGGCGCGGAACACTATTTTTCTTTCTTATGCCTTAGCCTGGGCGGAGGTGCTTGATGCGCCGGATATCTTTATCGGCGTAAACGCCATAGACTATTCCGGCTATCCCGATTGTCGGCCGGAATATATTAAAGCCTTCGAGATTATGGCCAATCTGGCTATCCAGAAGGCGGTGGAGGGAAAAATTAAAATTGCCATCCGCACCCCGCTGCTCCACATGACAAAGGGCGAGATCATCAAGTGCGGCATCGCTATGAACGTTGATTACAGTCTTACCCACAGTTGTTATGACCCCTTGCCAGATGGTAAAGCTTGCGGCAGTTGCGACAGTTGCCTCCTGCGCGCCAGGGGTTTTCTCGAAGCCGGTCTCTGCGATCCGCAACCCGCCTAAATATAATTGACAATTTGACTTGAGAGTATTATGTGCAAACGACTGATAGTGCCAATGAATTTAATGTGAAAGCAAGGAAGGAGAGTTATTCGATGCACTTACCCGATTTCAACTATTACCAGCCGGAGACTATACCGGAAGCCTGTGAAATATTAGTCCGCTATGGGTCCAAAGCCAAGGTGCTGGCCGGTGGTACGGACCTGCTGCCGAAGATGAAGCAGGAGCTCCTGATTCCCGAGGCGCTTGTTTCACTCAGGGGCATCAGCGGGATGGCGGACATAGAATACCTGCCGGGCCGAGGTGTGGTTATCGGCGCCCGGGCCACCCCTAATGATATTGTCAATTCTACCGTCCTGAACGGTAATTTTATGTCGGTCTCGGAAGCGGCGCACTCCATGGCCAATAATCAGATCAGGAATATGGGTTCGATTGGCGGCAATATCGTCAATGCCGTGCCTTCGGCGGATCTGCCTCCCATTTTGATCGCTCTGGGCGCGACCATAGTTCTGGTTGGCATGGAAGGCAGCCGCACGATGCTGCTCGAAGATTTTATCGTTGGTCCGAGTCGCACGGTTATTGCCCCAGACGAGATTATGGAGGCAATTGTCATTCCCGAACAGTCCACCACGGGAAGCGCCTACGTCAAGTTTGGCCTGCGCGCTTCCGGCGCTTTGGCCGTGGTCGGCGTGGCAGTGGCCGTGACCATGGAAGCCGGGATTGTTGAAGATATCCGCATCGTGCTGGGTGCAGTCGCACCGATACCCATGCGGGCCAAAAAAGCGGAAGCAAAACTCCGGGGTAAGAAGGTAACGAAGGCTCTGATAGCCGCAGCGGCTAAAAGTGCGTCGGCCGAGTGCAAACCAATTTCCGATATTCGCGCTTCAGAAGAATACCGACGGGAAATGGTCCGGGTCTTTACACGGCGTGCTTTGCTGAAAGCCATCTATTTGGAACAAACTGAATCTTGATAAAATCGATAAGGAGAGGATGACGATGCAGGGCATAAAAGATAAAAATGGTATTATGAGGTATCTTCTAAACGTAACGGTGAACGGCGACCGCCTTACGGCGACAGTCAAGGCCAGCACGTTGCTTGTTGATTTACTGCGGAACCAGTTGAATCTGACAGGCACAAAAAGAGGATGCAAGCTGGGCAACTGCGGTTCCTGTACGGTGTTGCTGGATGGCAAGCCCGTTGATTCCTGCCTGGTTCTGGCGGTCGAAATTGATGGCCGGGAAATTACGACGATCGAGGGGGTTGCTGAACATGAAAAACTGGATGATATTCAGCAATCCTTTATTGATAATGCGGCTGTTCAGTGCGGTTACTGTACGTCCGGGATGATCCTTTCCGCCAAAGCTCTTCTGACCAAGAATCAGCATCCTTCGGAAACAGAAATCAGGAGGGCCATTGCCGGCAATCTGTGCCGTTGTACTGGCTATGTGAATATCGTCAAGGCGATCATGGCTGTCGCGGAAGCATAACGGAAGGGGAGCAATGAAATGGAAAAATACTCAGTTATAGGTAAGAGTGTTCCGAAGATAGACAGCCGGGTCAAGGTGACCGGCCAGGCCAAATATACGGGAGACCTGCGGTTTCCCAACATGCTGGTGGGAAAAATCCTGACCAGTCCGCATGCCCATGCCCGTATTTTAAGCATAGATACCTCCGAGGCAGAGAAACTTCCGGGCGTGAAAGCGGTGATTACCCATAAAGACGTCCCCACCTTGAAATACGGCATCAGTCCGGCGCGCTGGGATGAAAACATTTTATGCATTGATAAAGTGCGTTTTGTTGGCGACAAGGTGGCTGCCGTGGCCGCTCTTGATGAGGATACGGTTTACAAGGCATTGAAGCTGATCAAAGTCGAATACGAAATCCTACCGGCGGTCTTTGACCCCATCGAGGCCTTGAAAGAGGGAGCGCCCCAGGTTCACGCTGAATACAAAGGAAACGTCAATACGGAAATTCATCAGAATTTTGGCAATGTGGAAGAGGCTTTTGCCAATGCTTATCTCGTCCGCACCGATAAGTTCATCGGGCAGCGGACTTACCAATGTCCGATTGAGCCCCATTCCGCCATCTCCATGTGGGAGGACGGGAAGCTGACAATCTATGCCAGTACACAATCGCCGCACTATTTTCAGCATTATATCGCCAGGGAATTCGGTTTGCCGATGGGAGATGTGCGCGTGATAAAAACCTATGTGGGAGGTGGATTCGGTGGTAAATTGGAACCAACGGGCCTGGAATTTGCTGGCGCCGTGCTGGCCAGAATGACAGGACGACCCGTAAAAATGTTTTACGATCGCCCGGATATGTTCGCGCACAATCGTGGCCGCCACCGCCAGATCATGGAAATTACCAGCGGTGTGGATAAAGACGGGAAAATTCTTGGCGTACATGCCAATTTCATCATGGATGGCGGCGCCTACACCAGCCTGGGGATTGCTTCTGCCTATTATGCCGGGGCCATGCTTACCCTGACCTATGATTTTGAAAACTATAAATTCGATATGGTGCGGGTCTATACCAATCTCCCGGCCTGCGGCGCTCAGCGCGGTCATGGCGCGCCGCAACCACGTTACGCCCTGGAGTGCCATTTGGACAATGTTGCCGTGGAACTGGGGATTGATCCCGTGGAGCTGCGCCTGCGGAATGCCCGTCAGCCAAACACCGTGACACCCAATGAGTTTAAGGTAAATTCCTGCGAAATGACCGCCTGTCTCGAGAAAGCCAGGGATTTATCCGACTGGGACCGTAAAAAGGGCAAAATGCCGCCCGGTAGGGGAATCGGGGTGGCCACGGGAAGTTTTGTCTCCGGCGCCGGCTATCCGATCTATCGTACCGATCTGCCTCATTCGGCAGCTATCATCAAGGTGCATCCGGATGGAACTGCCGCCACCTTATATGTCGGCGCCACCGACATCGGCCAGGGGTCAGACACCGTGCTCTGCCAGATGGCGGCTGAGGCGATGGGCTATACCTATGCAAACATGAAGATAATCTCGGCCGACACCGAAACTACCCCGCATGACTTTGGCGCCTACGCCAGTCGCCAGACGCTGATGTCCGGGGCGGCTGTCAAGCAGGCCGGAGAAGAGGTAAAAAAACTGATATTAGAAATGGCCGGCGTGCTTTTAGACAAAAATCCCGGCAATCTGGACTGTCGGGAGGGCATTGTTTTCAGCACATTGGAACCGGAAAAAACGATACCTTTTGCCAGGGTGGCCAGGGAGTATTTTGTCAAGAAGGGACCGCTGGTGGGGCTGGGCTCATATACGCCGCCCAAACTGGGTGGAAACTTCAAGGGAGCGGCGGTGGGCACTTCCCCTGCTTACAGCTTTGCCGCCCAGATCAGCGAAGTGGAAATTGTTGAGGAGACCGGAGAAGTAAAGGTCATAGATGTCTGGGATGTGCACGACTGCGGTATGGTCATCAATCCCGCGCTTCTGCATGCTCAAGTCCATGGGGCGCTGTTTATGGGTATGGGAGAGTCCATCTGGGAAGAGGTGCAGTTTGATGCCAAAGGTAAAATCATGAATGCCAACCTGGGCGATTACCGGATGCCCACGGCCCTGGATATGCCCCGGATCACCTCCTCGCTCGTGGAAAGCTGTGAACCGGCAGGTCCCTGGGGCGTCAAGGAAGTAGGCGAGGGGGCCACCATACCCACGATGGGCTGCTTTGCCAATGCCATTTACGATGCCATGGGGGTGCGGGTGAACAGTCTGCCGCTGTCCTATGAAAAAGTCTGGCGGGCGATGAAAGAGAAGCGGGAGAAGAAGTAAAGGCGGGTTTCAAACCCGCCCCAGGGACTGCTTCAATTGTCATCCCCGAGTGCTGCTATCTGGAATATAAACCCGCCCCTACGATGGCTCATCCGGGGGCCTTATTTGTCCGATGACTGAGGGGGATTGACAGAGACAGGTTTAAGCGGGATGGCGGTAACGGTTCCCTTTTTACCGGCTTTCATCCCGGCGATGATTTCTTTTTCGCGTATTGCCTGTGGGGACGATGGTTCCTGCGGAGCGGCAGCGGCAGCAGCGTTATCCCCCGTGATATGATTGCTGATTCTTTGGGCAAAATCATTAATCTTGGGGATTATTTCGTCGAGACCTTGAGACTGGACAAAGATGCCTACGGGCGACATGTAAGCGCTTACATCAACGAGTTTGCCGTCTATGCTGACGTTATTGCCGATCTTGGTGATATTGCCCCAGACGACGAAATCAACATTCATCCTTTTACCCAGTCCGTAGATGTCGGCCAGGGTCAGCTCTTTTTTGGCAGATTCCTTAAGATTCGCAAGGACGATGTCTTTATTAACGGCATCTATTGTGCCATTTAAAGAGATGCGGGAGGTCAGAATGTCCCAGATGCCTTGTTGAACGTAATCAATATTCTCCGCACTGGAGATAGAAAAGGGAATGATCGCGACGGACGATTTTTCTTTTGCCCAGCCCGTCACCCCCAAGGACAACAACAAACCGATCAACAGGGCTGATTTAATTAATTTTCCCATTTTTATTTTTTCTCCTCGTTTATATGAAAATCCCCCCATCCCCCCTTTACCAAAGGGGGGTTAAGGGGGGATTTTCATGTTTCGTTGTGCCCGCTTCGGGCATGAGGGTTATTATTATGATCTTTTCTATATCAAGAAAGCGATCTTTGCAAATTTAATTGTGACTCCGGCAAAACCCCTACTGTCTCGTCAATCAAGAAATGTCATTTCGACCGCAGGGAGAAATCTAAGATTTCTCAGCCGTGAAGACTCTTTCGAAATTACAGAGTATTGTTGACATGACACTACCGCGTTAATTTCTTGACTACCAAGGGTAAATTAAGATAAAAATCAAATCACTTGTTTTAATGTATAATACCGAAGTTAGGAGATGAACATTGATTGACCGCTATGCAAGAGAAGAAATGAGCGCTGTCTGGAGCGCAGAGAACAGGTATAATAAATGGCTCGAGATCGAGATTTTAGTATGTGAGGCCCTGGCCCAAAGAGGGGAAATCCCTTTTTCGGCGTTGGAAAACATCAGGGCCAAAGCCGGTTTTGATGTGGGCAGGATTGATGAGATAGAGAAGACGACCAAGCACGACGTCATTGCCTTTCTCACCGATGTGTCGCAGCAGGTAGGGGAGGATGGCCGCTTCCTGCACCTGGGGCTGACTTCCTCGGATATCCTCGATACGTCGCTTGCGCTCCTCCTGCGCGAGGCGGCGGACATCCTGCTGGCTGACGTGGAGGAGCTGCTGGCCGCACTGAAAAAAAAGGCATTTCAATATCGCAACACCATCATGATTGGCAGAACCCACGGCATTCATGCGGAACCTATTACCTTCGGATTAAAGATGGGGCTCTGGTATCAGGAGATGACAAGAAACAGACGCCGTCTCTTACAGGCCCAAGAAACGATCAGCGTCGGCAAGATATCAGGCGCCGTGGGCACCTTTTCCTTTGTTGAACCTGCGGTGGAAGAATATGTCTGCCGTAAACTGGGGCTGCAACCCGCGCCTGTTTCATCGCAAATCGTGCAAAGAGACCGCCATGCCGAATATTTTACGACCCTGGCTATTATCGCTTCTTCCCTAGACAAATTCTCCCAGGAGATCAGATTATTGCAGAGAACGGAAGTGCGGGAGGTGGAAGAATACTTTTCGGCCGGTCAGAAGGGATCGTCGGCGATGCCGCACAAGCGCAATCCGGTGCTTTCGGAGAATATCTCCGGTCTGTCACGTCTCATGCGGTCCTATGCCCTGGCCTCTCTTGAGGATGTGGCGCTTTGGCATGAAAGGGATATCAGCCATTCTTCCGTCGAACGGGTAATCGCTCCCGATGCCACGATCCTGCTTGATTTCATGCTCCATCGTTTTGCCGGTCTGGTGGATAAGCTGCTTGTCTATCCCGAGAGGATGCTGGCCAATCTGGAGATGACCCACGGAGTAATTTTTTCCCAACTCGTGCTTTTGCAACTGGTGGCCAAGGGAATGTCCCGTGAGGAGGCCTATGCTATTGTGCAGCGTCAGGCCATGAATTCATGGGAATCAGGTCGTAATTTCAAGGATCTGCTGACAGGAGACGCAGCTGTGAGCTCTTATCTTGGGCCGCAGGAATTGGCAGCAATTTTCCAAAACGAGAATTTCGTGAAGCATGTAGACTTTATTTTTGAGCGTATCTTTGGAGAAAAGCCATGAAGAAAATTATTGGCCTGGTGATGATGGTATTATTGACTGTTACTGGCTGCAGCCATGTGGGCAATTATCTTGATGTGGCCAAGGATAAGGGAATATCAAAAGCATATCGCGATGCTTTAAATCAATGGACCAGGAAGGAAACCGTTTACTCCCGGTTTGAAACCAGGGTTCAGATCAGCGCCACCTATAAAAACGATGTTTTCAACCAGGCCTATAACGCGGAATATGCCCGTATCTATTACTTAACGGACGCAGAAAAAAAGATAAGGGAAGACATGCAGACGGGATTTACCCGCGACTTCAGGGAAATTTTTATTTATGCCGCCATGCCTAATAACGATGTCAACGATTTCGACCGGGCGAATTCAAGCTGGACCATCTTTCTCAGTGATGCCGGCGGGAATCAGATCAAGCCTTTGGATGTCAGGAGGGTTGAGAAGGTCACGCCGCTAATGGAAGAGTTCTACCCCTACATCAACAAACACTACGGCCACTGTTACATTTTGAAGTTCCCACCGGTTGGAGTTGAGGGAAAAACGGGCGCCGACGTAATAAAGCCCATGAAGATTGTTTTCACCAGCGTCCTGGGGAAAGCGGAACTATCGTGGCCTTAACGATTTCTTGAGATTACCGTATCCTTACACCATCGAAGATCGTCCTTTTCGGGCTTATCGAGATTGTAGTGCAGGCCCCGGCTTTCCTTCCTCATCCGGGCGCATTGGACGATGAGCTTGGCCACGGCGGCGATATTTCTTAATTCAATCAAGTCTTTGGTAATCAGAAAGTTCCGGTAGTAATCGTCAATTTCGCGACAGATCAGCTCAATCCGCCGTTTCGCCCGTTCTAATCTCTTGTCGGAGCGAACAATACCCACATAATTCCACATGCATCTTCGAATTTCATCCCAATTGTGTGATACTACAATTGATTCATCACTTTCGGTTGCGCCTCGCGTGTCCCAGGGCGGAATCGTAATATTTTCCATGTTTACCAGACCAAAGCCTTCCTGGGCCTTCAGGCAGGCCCGGTGCGCAAAAACTATCGCTTCCAGCAGGGAGTTGCTGGCCAGACGGTTGGCGCCATGCAGCCCTGTGCAGGACGCTTCACCACAGGCAAAGAGTTGCGCAATGCTTGTTTCCGCATAATGATTAACCAGGACGCCGCCGCAGAGATAATGGGCCGCAGGCACAACGGGAATCGGATCTTTCGCAAGATCAATGCCGAAGGAGAGGCATTGATGGTAAATATTGGGGAACCGGTCGGTGATGAAACCCCTGTCTTTATGACTGACGTCGAGCAGCACATAGTCATCTCCGGTTCGCTTCAGTTCATTGTCAATCGCCTGGGCGACGATGTCACGTGGGGCAAGACTCTCCAGGGGATGATATTTCTGCATAAAAGGAGAACCATCCTTCAGCCTGAGGATGCCTCCTTCTCCGCGCACTGCCTCACTGATGAGGAAGGACTTGGCATCGGGGTGGTAGAGACAGGTGGGGTGGAACTGGATAAATTCCATATTGGCAATCGCCGCACCGGCTCTGTATGCCATCGCGATGCCATCACCAGTGGCGATATCGGGATTGGTCGTGATGAGATAGACCTTGCCCGCGCCTCCCGTGGCCAGTACCGTGTATTTGGCTCTGAAGGTGTAAACCGCGTCGTTCGGTATGTCGAGGACATAGGCCCCCAGACACAAATCCGGTTCTGCTTTTTCCCCTGTAAGGGCCGATTTTAAGATGAGATCAATCGCGATATGGTCTTCAAAAAACCTTATATTATCGCTCGCATTGGCCTTTTCGCTTAGCGCCCGCTCAATCTCCCGTCCGGTCAAATCCTTGGCATGGAGAACCCGGCGCATGGAATGTCCGCCTTCCTTGCCCAGGTCGTAGATACTATTCGCTGCTCCGGTCCTGGTAAATTCGACGCCCCAGGCAACGAGTTCCTTGATCCTTTCGGGTCCCTCCGTAACGACAAAATTAACGACCTCTTCGTGGCAGAGGCCGCCGCCGCAAACAAGTGTATCCTGGATATGATATTCAAAGCGGTCATTCTGGTCCGAGACGGCGGCTATGCCACCCTGAGCATAGTTGGTGTTGGATTCGGATTTCTCCTTTTTCGTCACGATGGCAACCGTTCCCAGCTCGGCTGCCTTTATGGCGAAAGAAAGACCGGCAATCCCGCTTCCCAGAACGAGAAAATCTGTAATTATCTCCATGCGGCGTGTCTCCAAGTGTAGAGTAAAAGTTTGTTTACAATCACAGGCAAGTCCTATATACATTTTCGCGATTTTATCAAAGGAAAATATCGCAAATGCTGGTATTGGGAATAGAGTCGTCCTGTGACGAGACAGCGGCCGCCGTCGTAAAAGATGGACAGACCCTCCTGTCCAATGTCATTGCCTCGCAGATCGCAACGCATAGCAGATATGGCGGCATTGTCCCGGAGATTGCCTCCCGGAAGCACGCGGAAATGATCGGCCCCGTGGTCTTTCAGGCTATGGAAGACGCAGGCGCCGCCTGGGATGATCTGTCCGGCCTGGCTGTAACCCGGGGACCGGGGTTGGTAGGTTCGCTTCTGGTAGGCTTATCTTTTGCCAAGGCCCTCGCCTGGGCCCGTAAGCTTCCTTTTGTTGGCGTCAATCATTTAGAAAGTCATATCGCGGCGATTTTCCTGGCTGACCGTAAACCGGAATTTCCCTTTGCGGCGCTGGTCGTCTCGGGTGGTCATACGGCCGTTTATCATGTCCGTGATTTCAATAGCCTCAAAATACTCGGGCAGACGAGGGATGATGCGGCCGGAGAGGCATTTGACAAAGCGGCCAAAATGCTCGGGATTGGCTATCCGGGCGGCATCGTAATAGACCGTTTGGCTAAAGAGGGAAACATGGCGGCCTTTGCATTCCCACGGGCCATGAAAGACAGCCTTGACTTTAGCTTCAGTGGGCTTAAGACATCCCTGCTGGAGGTATTGAAGAAACGCGGCCAAGCCTTTGCCGGCGAGGAATTAGCTCATTTGGCCGCCAGTTACCAGGAGGCAATTGTGGACGTGTTAGTGGCCAAGACCATGAAAGCAGCCGCAGTATCCGGCTTAAAACAAATAGTGGTCTGTGGTGGCGTGGCCTGCAATAGCCGCTTACGTGCAAGATTTCATGAACAGGCGGGTGCAGCAGGAAGCGAACTGTTTTTGCCCGCTCCGATTTTATGTTCCGATAATGCCGCCATGGTTGCTGTATTAGGCACTCATTTGCTTAAAAGGGGTTGCGCCGATTCCTGGGACCTGAATGCCGTCTCGCGCTGGCCCCTTCAGAAGGAGTTGCCATGAAGCTGAGCCATCACGCAAAGAAATGGTATCAACAGTTCATCAGTCTCAAAGGGAAGCCGCGCGACCTTGCCTTCGGGTTGGCGATTGGCGTTTTTATCGGTGTCACTCCCACCATCCCGCTTCACACGCTCTTGATTGTGTTGATTTGTTTTCTACTGAAAAAGAACATTACGGCTGCTTGTCTTGGTTCCTGGTTAATTTCCAATCCGCTTACGATTCCCTTTTTTTATGTGACTCAATATCGTTTGGGAAAATGCCTCCTGGGCAATGGTTATCCGCGCTGCTTAATTCAGGAATATTCATTGTTGCACTTAATCCAAAGGGGGTGGGATATGATTCTCCCGTTGCTTATCGGCGGAATCATTATGGCCCCTTTTTTTGCCGTGCCTACATATTTCATCGCCCATAAAATTCTGATAGCCGTTAGGAAGAATAGCCATGACCACGGTGCGGAGCATCCTTAGAGACAGCGGAATGCGCCCCCGAAAGTGCCTGGGGCAGTCTTTTCTGGAAGATAAAAACGTCATTAGTAAAATCATATTGGTTGCCGATATCCATGCTCAGGACATCGTTGTGGAAATTGGCGCAGGATTGGGCATTATGACGGAGATACTGGCGTCTCAGGCCGGGAAGGTAATCGCCATTGACGTGGACCCGCGGATGACGGCAATTCTGCGGGAGCGCCTGCAAGATCAACCCCGCGTCGAAATCATGGAAAGGGATGTCTTGACGTTTGATTTCTCAACGCTGCAAAATGACGACAAGGCATCGAAATTAAAGGTGATAGGCAATATTCCCTATAATATTTCGACGCCCATATTATTTCACTTATTGGCATTTCGCCGGCATATTAGTTCTATGGTGCTGATGTTTCAAAAGGAAGTGGTGGACAGGATTGTTGCTTCTCCGGGAACCAAAGAGTACGGGATTCCTTCCGTACTGATTTCCATGTTTACTGTTCCTACCAGGGAAATGAACGTGCCGGCCAGTTGTTTTTATCCTCAACCGAAGGTGGCATCTTCGGTAATTAAGATTGTTACGCGTGAAAAACCCTTATTTGATTTGGCAGACGAACTTTTTTTCTCTAAAATTGTGAAAATTGCCTTTGCAATGCGCAGAAAAACGATCTTAAATAATTTGCGCGCCGCTGATTTACCGTTCTCGTCGGACGAAGAGATTGAAATCTTATTGGACCAGGCCGGCATCGAAGGCCGCAGGAGAGGGGAAACCCTGTCGCCGGAGGAATTCGGCCGTTTGAGCAATGTGTTTTTTGCCGCCCTGACATAATAAGAAAGGAGTATTGTCAAATGAAGGATAACACTTATGCTTTTATCATCAAAGACGGCCACTTTGAGAGCCTGTTGTATGCCTTTAATTTTGCCAGCATCGCCGCTGTCTCCAACAAGAAAGTCCGCATCCTTTTTGTCGGCTGGGCGGCCAGCAAGTTGATTAAAGGGAATCTGGAAGTAATTGATCTTCCCAGCTCCATCAGGGATCTGAAAGGTCATTTTATCGAACAATTAGAGAAGCATAAATGTAATGATCTGAGGGAATTGCTGGAAGTGGTTAAATCGGCGGGAGACGTGAAAATCTATATTTGCACCTTAGCCGCGAGTATTTGGGGCGTAACCCGCGAAAACATGATCCCCGAAGTTGACGATATTATCGGTTCCCCCAATTTCCTGCTCCAGGAGGCGAAGGATGCCGAGCAGATTTTAACGTTTTAGTAGGTGATTCAAAACCGCAGTTAGGCCACCGCTCATGATCAACTTACCAGAAAAAGCACCGGCAGTGACAGCGGGCAGCAATAATACCGGCGGCCGGCAGACCTTACCGAAAAAAATAACTTATCCGCCCCATTTACCGATTGTCAGTAAAAAGCATGCCATTATCACTGCCATCAGAAAACATCAGGTTGTTATCATTACTGGTGAAACAGGGTCCGGCAAGACTACCCAGATCCCCAAGATGTGCCTGGAGGCGGGACGGGGAAAGCATGGTTTAATAGGCTGCACCCAGCCGCGCCGCGTTGCCGCGATCGCCACAGCTAACCGCATCGCCGAGGAAATGGGGGAGGCGCTGGGCCTGTCCGTGGGATATAAAATCCGTTTTGACGATAAAAGCGGCAGCCGGCGGGGTATTAAGATCATGACGGACGGCATTCTGCTCATGGAGACGCAGGCCGATCCCCGTTTAAATGCCTACGACACGATCATTGTTGATGAAGCACATGAAAGAAGCCTCAATATTGATTTCATCCTGGGCATATTAAAGACGCTGCTCCGGAAACGAAAAAATCTGAAGGTGATCATCACTTCGGCCACCATAGATAGCGAAAAATTTTCCCGCTTCTTCGGCGACGCGCCGGTGATAGAAGTCTCGGGACGCACCTATCCCGTTGACGTCCATTATTTCCCCTTGGATCAAGACAGTGAAGGCAATGCCGAGCTGAGCGATCCTGAAGCAGCGGTGCGGGCCGTGGAGAAACTGCAGGATGAGCGTCTGGACGGCGACATCCTGATCTTCATGGCCACGGAACGGGACGTCCGAGAAACCTGTGAAATACTGAAGGGAAAATTCGACCGCCACACGGTGATCCTGCCACTTTTTGCCCGCCTGCCCTGGTCGGAACAGCGTCGCATTTTCCAGCCGGGGAAATTTCTCAAGATTATCGTCGCCACCAATATTGCCGAAACATCGCTTACGATTCCGGGGGTCCGCTACGTTATTGACCCCGGTACCGCCCGCATAGCGCAATACAATCCCCGGATCCGCACCAACAGCCTGCCGGTCCAGGGAATATCACGCAGCAGCGCCGACCAGCGCAAGGGAAGGTGCGGTCGGGTGGCCAAGGGAATCTGCATCCGTCTCTACAGCGAAGAGGAATATAATAATCGCCTCCAATTTACACCGCCGGAAATCATGCGGTCCAACCTGGCCGGTGTAATATTGAAGATGCTTTCCCTGCAGATCGGCGACATCGCGTCATTTCCCTTTATTGATCGTCCGCCCCAGCGAAGCTTCCAGGATGGCTTGGACAGCCTGCGGGAACTGGGGGCCATAGAAAAAACGACCGACGACGGCAGCGCCGTTAAACTGACCGAAAAGGGACGTCTCATGGCCCGGATTCCTCTGGATCCGCGTCTAGCCAGGATGCTGATTGAGGCCAGGAAAGAAGGCTGCCGGGAGGAAACAGCCATTATCGCCGCCGCCTTGAGCCTGCCTGATCCGCGCGAGCGGCCGGCAGAAAAGGAGATTGATGCCGACCGGATGAATGCCGTTTTTAAAGATCCATCGTCCGACTTTATTACGCTGCTCAATATCTGGAAGGGATTCAGGGGCATACAATCCGGCAATAACTCCCGGAACAGGGTCAAAAAATATTGTCATGACCATTTTCTTTCCTACAAAAGGATGGGTGAATGGCAGGACATTCATGCGCAGATCCAGGAGATAATGGGCAAATCAAGAAATATTTCCCCTGGCGCAGGCATTAAAGATTATCAGGCCCTTTACGCCGCCATCCACAAATCCATACTGAGCGGCTACCTGTCCAATATCGCCGTAAAAAAAGAAAAAAATATCTATCAGGCCACGCGTGGCCGGGAAATCATGCTTTTCCCAGGCTCCGGGCTTTTCAAAAAAGGCGGCAACTGGATTGTCGCGGCGGAGATTGTGGAGACATCCCGCGTTTTCGCCCGGATGTGCGCCAACATTGAATGTGACTGGCTCGAAGAGTTGGGCGGCGAGCTCTGCCGGTCCACTTATTCCGAGCCCCGCTGGGAGAAAAATCGCGGCGAAGTCGTGGCTTCCGAACAGGTAACTCTCTTCGGTATGGTCATTGTCGTCAGGCGGCCGGTCTCATTCGGTCCCATCGCGCCCGAGGAAGCAGGCGCCATCTTTATCCGCGAGGCGCTGGTGGCCGGCGAAGTCAAAAATCCCCTGCCCTTCCATCTGCACAATCAAAAAATGGTACAAAACATTGCCGCCCTGGAGGACAAGATACGGAGGACCGATCTGCTCGTACCCGAGGAGGTCATCACCCAATTTTACGAGCAAAGACTGTCCGGAATTTACAACATCAAAACCCTGCAAAAGCTCATCAAAGACCGCGGCAGCGATAATTTTTTGCGGCTGCAGGAAAGTGATCTGCTGGTAAGTTTGCCCGATCCCGACGAACTCGCCCTCTATCCTGATAAACTTGCATTTGGCCAGACAGATTTCCCGCTGGTATATAGTTTTGCCCCCGGCAACAGTCAGGACGGAGTCACCGTGAAGATTCCGCTGCACCTTGTTTCACTTATGGAGCCGGGCAAGGCAGACTGGCTGATTCCAGGCTTGCTGCGGGACAAGGTCAATTTTCTCCTCAAGGGCTTACCGAAGGAATATCGGAAAAAACTGCTGCCCTTGAACAGCGCCTGTGATTTTATCATCAAGGAGATGAAAGACCGACAGGGACATTTTATTTCCTTTTTGACGAGATTAATTTATCAACGCTACAACGTAGAAATACCTGCCTCCGCCTGGCCGATGGAGGGTCTTCCCGAGCATCTGCGGATGCGTTTTGCCATCCTTGACGAGAAGAACAACGAGGTGGCCGCCAGCCGGGACATTTCGGTGCTGCAGGATGAAACCATCCGGCAGATAAAATCCCGGGCCTTTGAAGATTGCCGGATGTTATGGGAAAGGGCCGGCATCAGGGACTGGGATTTTGGCAAACTGCCGGTCCAGGTCGAACTTAAAGATGACCACAGTCTGGCCGGTTGGGCTTACCCGGCCTTGGCGCCTGCTGATGGGGCGGTGCAAATCAGGCTTTTTCAGCACCAGGATGAAGCTGAGTGTTGCCATAGAGAAGGCGTGATCGCCCTCTTCGCTCTGCGCTGCCATGATAAGCTGAAATACCTTAAAAAGAGCATTTCTTTAAATGAAGAGGCCAAGCTCTGGACGAAGTATTTGGGGGGAGCGAAGGTGATTGAGGCAGCTCTTTACAGGCGGACGCTGAAAAACCTTTTCGACCTCAATATCAGGACCGAGGCAGCCTTCCTCGCTCACGCCGATAAGGTTCAGGCCCAAATACTGACGGAAGGACAAGAAGTTTTGAAAGCGGCCTTGCCCATCTTAAAGACCTGTCATGAGACCACTGAAGGCCTCCGGTCAATAGCTTATGATAATCGAGCCAACCGGGCGGCCCAGGAATTTCTCGGCTATTTGCGAGATACCATGGCCCACATTGCCCCACCAGACTTCATGGAGCATTATTCTTCTGAAAGATTATTGCAGGCGCCCAGATTTCTTCGCGCCCTTACCATCGCAGCGCAAAGGGGAATTTTGCATCTCGAGAAGGCCATGGGGAAGGTAAAGGAAATGCAGTTGCTTGTCGAGGAGATGCAGAATATGATAGACTCAACTGCGGCGTCAGCATCGGCTGAAAAAATTAAAGTAATGGATGAATATTATTGGATGATCGAAGAATACCGGGTTTCTCTCTTTGCGCAGGAATTGAAGACCCTCTTCCCTATCTCCAGGAAAAAACTCGCGCAAAAAATGCACGAAATTAAAATGATGGTTTTCTAAGGAGAACAAATTGCGGCTGACCCTCGTTAGACACGGTGAAACACTCTGGAATCAGGCGAAAAAGATCCAGGGCATTGCGGACATTGAGCTGAGCAATCTGGGCCTCGAGCAGGCTGAGAAACTCGCCCTTTCCTTGCAGAACGAAAATTTTGACAGGATAATCAGCAGTCCCTTGAAGCGGGCCTACGCTACGGCCCAGGCCATCGCCGTGCATCACGCACTGCCCATTACCGTGGAAAATGATTTGCACGAACTGAATGCCGGAGAACTTGAAGGCCTGACTTTTCCTGAACTCCAGCTCCGCTATGGCGAATTTCTGAGCAAGTGGCTGGGCGACCATTCCTCCGTGACCATGCCGCAAGGCGAGTCGTTGCAGGATGTGCAGGATCGCGTATGGCCGGTCATCCAGAGGATCACAAAAACGTCTGAAAATGCCCTCGTCGTCTCCCACAGTTTTGTAATTATAACCATCCTCTGCAAAGCCCGGAATCTGAGCCTTTCTCATGCGAAAGAAATGCGCGTGGGCGTAGCCTCCAAGACCTGTCTGGAGGTTGAAAACGGCACGATGGATGTGGTGTCATTCAACGATACTGATCATTTGCGCCATAGTTGATGCCAAGGCAATCTGATATGACCGAACATTGGCAGGATGACATCAAAAACGCACCGCGGGCGCCCGGCGTCTATATAATGAAAGACGGCGACGGCAAGGTCATCTACGTGGGTAAGGCCAATGACCTCGGAATCCGCACCCGCGCCTATCTTAATCTCACGGACAAGCGTTCCATGCTCCCCTTTCTGACTTCCAGGATCAGGTCCGTGGAATTTATCGTCACGGAGACGGAAAAAGAAGCGTTAATCCTCGAAAACAACTTAATCAAGCAGCACCGTCCGCGCTATAATATATTTTTCCGCGATGACAAGACCTATTTCAGCATCCGGATCGAGCTGCAAAAACAGCCCTTCCCGCGGCTGCAGTTAGTAAGACAGGTAAAAAAAGACGGGGCGCGGTATTTTGGCCCCTACCCTTCCAGCAGTGCGGCCAAGGAAACACTCCATTTTCTGCAATCCATCTTCTCACTGCGCACGTGCCAGGACCGGGTATTTACCAACCACCATCGCCGACCCTGCCTTGAATACCAGATCAAGCGCTGTCTCGCCCCCTGCGCCGGCCTCGTGGATGGCGACACTTATGGTCGCCTGGTCAGGGATAGTATCGTTTTTCTGGAAGGCCGGGGCAAAGGATTGCTTGCTGATCTTGCTGCACGGATGAAAACTGCCGCCGCCGAGCTGAACTTTGAGGAAGCGTGCCTGCTCAGAGACCGGATCGCCGCGATCGAAACGACGCTGGAAAAGCAGCGGATCGTATCTGCCCAGTTCAAGGATCAGGATGTCTTCGGACTTTACCGCAAGGGGGACCAGACCCAGATCCTGGTTTTTCAGATCAGAAACGGAAAGCTGCTCGGAAAGAATGCATTTCCTCTCATCGGACTCAGGACGGAATCGGCTGAAATATTGTCGGCGCTGATAATCCAGTATTATGATGGCAACAGCGATATACCAGCCGAAATTATCATCCCCTGCCCTCTTGAAGACGGCGCGGTGATCGCCGAATGGCTCACCGACAAAAGAGGCAAGAAGGCCTCTCTGCGTACGCCTAGACAGGGCCCGGCCAGGGATCTTTTAATGATGGCCGCCGACAATGCGCAAAGCATGTTCGAGGCGGGACAGCAAGGTCGGGATAATGCTGAGGCCGCTCTGCTGCAACTGACTCGGACGCTGGGGCTTAAAAACACGCCCCGGCACATGGAAGGCGTGGATATTTCCAATGTCTCCGGGAAATACGCCGTCGGTTCGCTCGTAACCTTCGAGGACGGCAGGCCCTGGAAAGAAGGCTACCGCCGCTATCGCATCCGCACCATAGCGGAAATGGACGACTATGGCATGATGCGCGAAATCCTGCACAGACGCTATGCCAAAAGAGAAAATTTGCCCGATCTCCTGATGGTGGATGGCGGCAAGGGTCAACTCAATGTCGCCACTACCCTCTGCCATGATCTGGGTATTGACAGCGTTGATATCATCAGCCTGGCCAAGGAAAAATCTACTACTTCGCCGGTATCACTCACCAAGTTGGAAGACCGGGTTTACCTGCCCCGCCGCAAAGATCCTGTTTACATTGCCCGATATCCACAGGCCTGCTTTCTGCTTCAGCAACTGCGGGACGAGGCCCATCGCTTTGCCCTGGCCTATCACCATAAGTTGAAAGAGCGGCAGGATTTTCATTCTCTTTTGGACGAAATCCCGGGGATAGGCAAGGCCAGGAAAAAGGAATTACTTTCCCATTTCGGCGATATCGAAAAAGTTACCGCCGCTGCCACAGAAGACTTGCAAAAGGTCAAGGGAATCAGTAAGGGGCTCGCAGATATTGTGCATGCTTTTCTAAATAACAAGGGCCAATTGCAAAACTCGTCACACCGGTGCTCTGTTTAGTCCTCGCTTGACGGGGAAAAACCGGTGTCCAGCGCTCTTGTAACGCAATGAAATTCTGGATTCCGGCTTCCGCCGGAATGACCTGCGGGGCATTTATGCGACTTTTGCAATTGCCTCGCCAGATATAAATAGTAGGATTTAATGGTTTACTATACTCTGGTTAAATTATCTATCGGCGAGGTAGGGCTGGTATGGCGACTTTCTGCCGATTCGCCCCAGCTTGTCAGAGTCATCCTTCCCGAGGATCGCCTGTCCACCCTTACCCTGCTGCGGCAATCCTACCCGGAGGCGCGATCAGGTTCGCATCCTGTGATCGTCAGTATCGGCCGTCAATTGGAAGAGTATGATCAGGGGATGGAGATTAACTTTTCTGTCCCGGAAGCGGGACCACAACGCTGGAGCGACTTCTACCGGCAGGTATGGACAGCGACCAGCCATATTCCGCGTGGGAAAGTAAGCACCTATGGTCAGGTGGCGAGTAATATCTCTCATCCCCGTGCTGCCCGGGCGGTGGGAACGGCGCTGGGGGCAAATCCCTTTCCCCTGCTGATCCCCTGCCACCGGGTTATATTAGCGAGCGGTGAGTTGGGTAATTATTCCGCCGGAGGTCCAGCAGCCAAGCGACGGCTGCTCGCCAGGGAGGGCGTGTTTTTTGACAGCCGGGGCCGGGTAATAAAACCGGTTCACCCGGTTGCTTCGTAATCTATGAATTAATAAACACTTCAGCTTTCAGTAAACTTGGTAATTTCAGCTTTTCCCAATACCCCCCTTACCATCATGTTCTTCATCCTTATATCGTTCCTGTATTTGTCGCAGTACAGGGAGGCATAAAAAGAAATGATCAATCAGTTCCGGATCAAAACTTGATCCCTTGCCGGCATCCATTTCCCGCAGCACCTCCTCCTCCGGCCATGGCTGCTTGTAACTCCGTTTTGAAGATAGTGCATCAAATACATCGGCAATAGCCGTTATCCTTCCATAGAGGGGAACATCGGCGCCAGCATTTATCCTAACGTTTCCGGACATTCCATTACTCTCTGATACCTTTTTCGGGCTCACATAACCAGGATATCCTTTCCCATCCCAGCGCTCATGGTGATACAGGGCAACTTCACCTGCCGTCTCATCAAACTCGGAACTCTTATCAGCAAATAAATTGGCACCTAAAATGGTATGCTGCTTCATTATTGCATATTCATCTTCGGTAAGACGGCTCGGTTTTTTTAATATGGTGTCGGAAATAGCCACTTTTCCAACATCATGAAGCATCGCGGCCATCCTCAAGGTATCTCTATTGGTATGGATTTGCTCCGTGGGCACCCCGTTTTTTTTCGCCCATGACTCATAGATCTCAACGGCAAAACCTCCAACCCGATTTACGTGGGGACCGGTTTCTGAAGGGTCGCGCATTTCGGCCATCTTGATTGTTCTCAAAATCATCTGTCGTGTCATCTGCGCACGCTCAAGCGCAATTGCAGCCATTCCGGCAAATATATCCATGGTTCTTTCTGTTTCTCCGTAAAAACAAGTATTTTGCTCCCCCCCTCGCTTGGCGTTTATAACCTGTAGGACACCCACTATATTACCTCGGATAGTTTTGAGAGGAATGCTCAACATGCAACTGGTCCAATAACCGGAAGCCTCGTCAAAAGCGCGATTGAAATGAAAGGGAAGTGTCGGATCCATTCGCTCTGTATCTTCAATATTCAATGACTGACCGGTCAAGGCCACATAGCCGGCAATACTTTCTTTGTTGACAGGGATTTCAAAATTTTTATAGATCAGCTTTTCGCCTTCCGGCAGGCGTTTCTGGAGCGTCTCATTCTGAGTGTAGCTGAATTTAAGATTATTGCCCTCTTTTAGATAAATTGATCCGGCGTCTGCACCGGCAAAGGTCCTTGCCATTGTAAGGATATGCTCCATCAGAATATCTATGTCTTTGACCTGGTTAAGCTCCTTGCTTAAATTTACTATGGCATCTATCTTTGTCTGCTCTGAATCCATGACATCTCTCCTGTTTAATACGCCAGAATATCCTTAGGTTTTAGTATATGGAGTCTTTCAATGATAGTCAAGTTTGCCGGTAAAAATCAGCCACACGGTTCACGAGGTAAGTTTGCTACCTATTATTCCATTGACATATAAAACTCTTGTTCTTATAGTTTACCAATAAGGTAAAAGTTTTATTTAATCACCGGAGAAGAAATTGATGTTCGATATCGCTACCGATATCTTTCGCGCAGTGATTACTGGCGCCATCTTTTTCTACCTCAGCTTTATGCGAGGGAAGGCCGCACCCCGACTGCGTAAGATGTGGATATTCTTCATCATCGGCTTTGGCTTTCTCCTCTTCGGAGGTATTCTCAACGTCATAGGCAATTTCCCTAATCTGAGTAAATATCTGATGGTTGGTCGGTTGCACCCTGCTGATTTTCTGGAGGAGGTCGTGGGATATGTCATGGGGTTCGTATTCCTGGGGATCGGTTTCTGGCAGTGGATACCCGCCATTATCGTTTTGCACAGGGAAGAAGATAGACTTAAGAAATCCCAGGAGCAACTAAAGCGCAAGGTCACAGAACTGACGGAAGAATGCAGCAGACTTGAGGCACAGCTTCAGTGTCAGATCGCTGCCGGGCGTACCGTTAACTCGCAACAGGAGAAATAATAGCCGTACCGGCAGCAGAGAAAATTTAAGGGAAACTGTATTGATGTGTCGTCTTTTCAGATATGTTCATCAGTATAGTTACAATATACAGGGACCTGTTTCTTTGCCAACAGGCGAATTCCGGATTTATCAAGATGATCAAAATGTCCGTAACGACAATGTGTAATGAGACCGGATGTTATTTGGCTTAACATGGATTCTGAGTCCGAAGGTAAATCAACAATAGGATTAAGCTGAGGTCTCTTGCGGAAAAGTGTATATGGCGGCAAACTGCCTTTTGGATTCAGGCAGGGATCTACTATAATTCTGTGCTCATTGTAATGAATAATCATGCACGCATTTCGAACATACTGTATCTTCATAAATCAATCTCCTGAGTCATTACTAATTTCATTGAATTGATAAGACATTGCTTTTCGATGGCAGGAGTACCGTAGAACGCCTCCTCAGCATCAGGCTGAGGCAGAAGCCCGCCAGAGCCGTCAGGGAGATCATTTCTATGGCTAAGTTGAAGGCGCCGGTACGAGCGATCGCTACATTACCCATGAAGACACCCACTGCGCCGCCGAAGGTGCCAATCCCCCCGAGCCATCCCAGCATACGCCCCACCATGGTCACGGGATAGGTGCTTACACAAAAGGCGATGGTAGATGACCCCATGAACGGAATACCCCATCCGGCAAGAAGAAGTGACAGGACAAGGAAAGTAGGACTCTGGAACACTGCGGGCAATAGAATCAAATAGGAGAAGACCGATGTAACCAGGAATCCAATGGCCATGACTATGCGAAAGTTCCCCTTGAAAACCCGATCAAGGACAACGCCCCCGGCAAGAACGGCAAATATGCCGACCACGGTCAGGGCAAGGGAGAGCTTTCCGGATACAACGGCCGTGAGGCCGATTCCCATCGGCGGGGTAGCGGAGAGGTAGGCCGGAACGAGGGCGTAAAGTGCATGAAATCCCCAGGCATTGAAAAAGAAAATAAGTGCACCCGCCCATGTTACCGGCATCAGAAGCGCTTTCCGCACAGTGAGAGACTCTTGCACAGTGGAAGGGAGGGATAACCCCTTTCCTGCAGATAGAACAGGTGGTTCGCGGCGGATCAGAGAGACCAGCACAATGCCGACCCATCCGAGAATTGACAATAGGGCAATGGCGCCCTGCCAGTCCCCCATGATCTTCGCGAAACCCGGTGCGCCCAACAACCCTACCGCGGCCCCAAGAGACAAGGAGCCCATCATGAGCCCGCTTGCTAAACCCTGTTCTTTTGCGGGAAACCAGAAACTCGTGATGGGCCCCACAGCCACGAGGACAAAAGCCGGGGCTATGCCTTGGAGTAGTCGCACAGCCAACAACGCATAGAAACTGCGCCCAATCAAAGGCACCAGCATGGCAGGCACGACGGAAAGGAAAAGTCCAAAAAGCAAGGCCGGTTTTGTGCCGTATTTGTCACAAAAAAACCCCGACACCAGAAGAGCCAAAGCCGTGACGATATAGGTTACTGAGATGAGATTCATCGCAAGGCTCATGCCTATATTCAGATCAGCCGCTATCTGCCCCAGCAAAGGCGCATACGCGACGACGTTCATATAGCAGGACATTATGGCAACGCTGGCAGCGGTCAGCACAAACCACCGATAACGCGGGCATGCCCCCGATTTTTCCATTATCATTCCTCCGACGTCAAACAGACATGATATGCACGGTACAGGCCCGGGTATCCCCTTCCTTGTTTCCGCCCATGATCTGGGCAAGGCCAACCCGGGCGTCCCTCACCTGTCTCTGCCCGGCCTCTCCGCGCAATTGCCATACGATTTCCACTACCTGTGCCACCCCGGATGCGCCAATCGGATGGCCCCTGGATAGCAACCCACCACTAGGGTTAACCGGTATTCTCCCACCCAATTCTGTTGCCCCTTCATCGATAAGTCGGCCACCCTCGCCGATCGGGCACAGACCCAATCCTTCATAGTGGATTATTTCACAGATGGTAAAGGCATCATGGACCTCAACAACATCAATGTCTTCGGGACCAAATGATGCCATCCGGTATGCCTCATCCGCTGCCCTTTTTTCTACTTCCCATGTAGTAATGTCCCGCATGTTTTCATACATTCCTGTTGTCAACACCGAGGCCGCCACTTTCACCGCTTTGCCGTTAGCCTGTCGAACCTTTTCTTCACTGCACAATATCAGGGCTGCCGCACCGTCGCTATTAGGACAACAGGAATAGAGGGTCAGGGGACTTGCAATCATAGGTGAGTTGAGAACATCTTCTACAGTAAACAACTTCTGGAACTGAGCGTGAGGGTTAAGCGTCCCGTTGAAGTGGTTCTTCACCGAAACCTTAGCTATCTGCTCTCTTGTCGTTCCATAGAGCTCCATATGTTTTTGGGCAACGAGCGCAAAGTATCCGGGAAAAACCTCTCCCAATTTAACTTCCAATTCTCCAGCACCTACATTAAGCACAGTACCCTTAGGCATGACCGCCTTCTCAACACCGACGACAATCACCATATCATAAAATCCTCCGGTGACCGCCTGCCAAGCCTGATGAAGTGCGGTGGATCCGGTGGCACACGCATTTTCTACGTTGATTACGGGAATACCATTTATTCCCACTTCCCAGAAGACGTTTTGACCCACCCCGGTTTCACCTTGTAATACGGAACCTAATGCGTTTCCGCAGTAACCAGCTTTAATCTCCTTAGGGTTTATATCCGCATCGTGAATCGCCATCATGCAGGCCTCGCCCCCAAGATCACGCAAAGTCCTGTCAGGATGCTTTCCGAATACAGTCATACCTGCCCCGATAATATATACATCCCTCATAATAGCCGCCTAACCAAGTACGCGTTTAAACATATAGCCGATAACTTTCTTTCCCGCGTCGTTTTTGCCCACAGGTCCCAATACCAGTTCAACTTCGCTGCCCGGAAGAAACGATGAGGGATCATCACCAGTAAAAAGAGCAAAAACACGTACCTTGTTTTCCGGTATATCAACATATCCAAAGGCATACGGCGCATTTATGCCAACTGATGAGTCAATGTAAACCATTGTGGAGGCGTAAATAACACCTCGTTTTCCAAGGGTTATGTTCTCAAAATCTTGTCTTACACAATAGGGACAAATGGTTCTTTTGGGGAAAAAGCTCGTACTGCAATGCCGGCAGCGATTGGCAAGAAGTGCGGGGGCCTCTCCATCAGCGAGTGGATAATTAAACAACCCCGATTGAACGAAAATCCATTCCTGACCGATTTCTTGTTCTACTTCTGCAAGTGAGGTCGGCATATCCGCATCATCTTTCATAATCTCAAACCCGCCTTGCCCTTCCTGCCCAATACGGCTCTCTCAGTACATTCTTGGTCACCTTTCCATTTGCGTTCTTGGGAAGATCATCTATAAATTCGACGCGCTTTGGCTTCTTGTAACTCGAGAGTATAGATGCACAAAAATCTATTATCTCCTGCTGGTCCAGCTTGTGCCCTCTTTTCGGAACAACAACGGCGCAGACTGACTCGCCATAAACTTCATCGGGTATACCGAATACCGCCGCTTCCAACACCCCGGGGTGGCTGCAGATGACATCCTCGATCTCTTTGGGATAAATATTTTCTGCCCCGCTGATAATCATGTCTCTCAAACGATCCACTATTGTAAAGTACCCGTCACCATCATTTCTTGCGATGTCGCCAGTGAATATCCAGCCATCCCGGAGCGCCGCCCTGTTGGCTTCATCCATCCTGAAATAGCCGATCATACCCAGTGGTTTCTGGCGAGAAATAATCTCGCCCACTCCGCCCAAGGGCACATCGTTTCCGTCTTCATCCACAATCCGGAGATCAGCAGTTACCATCTCTCTCCCGGTGCATTGGGATAGGCTCTCGTGATCTTCGGGCCGCAACACCGATACCATGCCAGTCTCAACCTGGCCGTACCACTGATAGAAAGATACCTTGAATATCTTCATCGAGGCGTCGAGCGTAGTCGGGCTTATGGCTGATGAGCCGTAGTAAATCTTGTTCAGGCTGGAGAGATCGTAGCTTGCTATCCCAGGGTAATTTATCAGCATGGTGAGTTGAGTAGGCACCCACATGGTCATGGTAACCCTGTAACGTGCCACCGCATCCAGAACTTTTTCCGGATCAAACCCCTTGCTCATGATCACTGCAGTACCGCCCATCATAAGCGTAGGTCCCATGGTAGCATTGAGTCCCCCGTTATGAAACAAGGGAATGCAAATCAACGCCACATCATCGCTTTGCAGGTCACCTTCCAGGGCCATACCGATGTAGTTCTGAATATAGGCCGCATGGGAAAAAAGGGTCCCCTTGGGGAACCCAGTTGTTCCGCTTGTATACATGATAAAACTTGCCGAAGCCGGATCTACTGCAACACCAGGTTCATCCGTTGACTGTCCGTCCATAAGAGATGTAAGGGTTGTTTCCGACTTCAAAGGTTCCTTGGAGATACTTACCAGCTTAACGGGGGAGGCAAAGCTTCTCCTTGCTTCCCCTACGAGGGAACTAAATTCGGCGCCATAGAAGAGGACTTTCGGGGCAGAATTGTTTACTACATGGATGAGCTCATCTTTCTTATAGCGGAAGTTTATGGGAACTACCACCGCACCGCACTTCACAATGGCATAGACAATCACAGGGTATTCCAGGCAGTTGAGCGCCAGTATGGCCACCCTGTCACCACTCTCTACCCCCATGGAGAGCAATCCATGGGCCAGTCTGTTTACCTGCCGGTTTAACTGACCATAGGTAAGAGACTTGTCATCCATTATAATAGCGGGTTTTTCTGGGTACCGCTTTGCATTCAGCCGCACTACATCCCCTACCGTCTGCATCTATCAATCACCCTTCTTCCTTCTGGTTACGTACCTCGACGCACCATATACTGTGTAGTCTTTGATTCATCCTCTGACCAATGACGCCGCTACCCTGTCAGACATTCAATCTAACTCTGTCGTCGCCATTTCCGTGAAAGCGTCCGGTTAGCTCGCTTGGTGCTCAGGACAGCGGTTCTAAATCAACCATTTAACAATCATAGTGGGGGCGTGGCCACCTGCACCTATGGTAATCCAGGCCTGTATCATGTCTTTCTTGAACTTGCCCGCCGCCCAGAATTCGGCAAGGTTGACAGGGACAACAGCGCATGAAAGGTTTCCGTACTTGTACCAGGTATGAATCCACTTGTCTTTGCTCACACCTTCCTTCTCGGCGCCCCATATCCAGACGTCATAGAGCAAATCCGCAGGCTGGTGAAAGATAATCACATCAAGGTCTTTCAACGTCAGATTGGCTTTTTGCAAGGCTCCATTAATCCCGTCGATGCCGAATCGCTCGCCCACCTTCTGCCACCACATAAAGAACTCCGGGGTTCCATACATGTAGCCGGTGAAAGGAGGCTGTTTCGGCGCGCCGGGAAGATCCGGAATGTCAGGGGTCTTGGGTTTGCCGCCGCACATGTCGTAGGTCTCTGGCCAGGTGCGGTTGTAGTGCGCAAGGAATTCACATTTGAGGTTCTCCGTAGAGACAATCGCTGCCCCTGCCCCATCGCCCATCATGGCCGCCTGGGCGTTGGTGAGGTCAGTGCGGCACTGGCCTCCTATGGTCTCCCAGGCCGATACGGCTACCACCAGGATCCTCTTGTACTTGCCGGCCTTTATCAAGTTCCAGGCGACTTCGCATCCATCCACAAAGCTCGCGCACGCATTACTTATGTTGAGAACCGGGACCTCGACGGGAAACCCGAGCTTCCAGTGTATGTAACCGCCGACCATGGGTACTGTATATTTACCGCCGCAATTATTAGCGATGATGTAATCGATGTCGGAGGGCTTGAGGCCTGCCTGATCGAGCACCTTCCTTGACACGTTCTCTGCAAGAATCTCTGCGGCGTCCTCATTCCTGAATCTCCTGATCTCTTTTGGAAAATGAAACGTGGCCCTGAGAAAATCGGGCACCGTTGGTAAGAGATATTCCTGGTCTTTGGGCGTCACTACATCCCCCTGTATGTCCATTGCTACCGCTTCCAAACCGACTCTAATACTCATGGCATCCTCCTTATCAAAATGATTGGGTTCTGATTCTCCTGACTTTATTTCCTGAAACATGCACACCACAATTGTTACGCCAGCATACCTCCGTCTGCTACAAACACCTGGCCCGTTACAAAACTGGAGGCGTCTGATGCCAGATAGGCCGCCAAGGGTCTTATCTCCCTCGGCTCACCGATCCGCCCCATAGGGATTAAGGCAATGATGAGAGGCTTGAGCTGCTCCTGCATCTCCGGCGAAATACCAAGTCCCACCGGATTGGTGTCATGCATTCCCGGGGCAATGGCGTTAATGCGAATACCTTCCGACGCATACGCTGCTGCTGCATGCCTGGTCAAGCCGATGATGGCCGCCTTTGTCGTCCCGTAGACCGAAGAGTCCGGGGCAAACCCTCCGGGCAGGCCTGCAATTGATGCAGTACTGATTATTGAACCTCGCTTCTGTTTCAACATCACTGGCAGGACGGCTTTCATGCAAAGGAATGTGCCTCGCAAGTTTATGGCTACCACCCTTGTCCAGTCTTCATACGTTAACTCGTGAGGCCGGGCAAAGCGGTTCGTAATCCCGGCGTTGCAGAAGAGGATATCAATGGTGCCGAATCGCTGGAGTGCTATACTTACCATTCTCATTACATCCTCGGGTTTGGATACGTCGCCCTGAAGCGCTATCGCGCGACGGCCGAACGTTTCCAGCAGCTTAACCGTTTCCTCAGCAAGGTCCATCCGGATGTCATTACAGACCACATCGGCTCCGCACTCCGCCAAAGCCAGGCAGTACTCTCGGCCCAGCCCATGCCCACCCGCAGTAACCAAAGCTACCTTACCAGAAAGATTAAACATTTCAAACAGTTTCATTCTTGATGCCTCCTTCTTCGAAACGCTTAGCACTTCACGCTGTTATGCCACCGTCCGTGGCAAAGACCTGCCCAGTAACATAACTTGAGGCGTCCGATGCCAGAAAAACAGCCAATCCTCTTATCTCGTTCGGTTCGGCGAATCGCCCCATAGGGATCATCATTGAAACGCTACGTTTCAACTGCTCCACCTGCTCATCTGTCAACCCGAGACCGACGGGCCTCGTGTCATGCAGTCCCGGTGCAATAGCATTAATGCGGACACCATCTCTTGCATAGGTCATTGCTGCATGGCGAGTAAAACCGATCATACCGGCTTTTGTCGCACCGTAGCAGTAGGAAAAGGGTGCCTTTCCTGCCTTGATCCCGGCTACGGAGGCCGTGCTGATGATGGAGCCACGCTTCTTTGCAAGCATGCCCGGGAGAACCGCCTTTATGCAGAGGAACATGCTCGTCAGATTTACCTCCACTACCCGGTCCCAAGCTTCCACTGATAACTCATGGAGGGGTATGAGCGGGTTCATGATACCGGCATTACAAAAAAGGATGTCAATGGTCCCCAATTCCTCCAGCGACCGTTTCACCATGCTTTCTACTGCGTCCGGTTTCGAAACATCCGCCGGTAGCGCCACTGCCCGCCGACCAAGTTTTCTCACGGCTTCTGCCGTGTCCTCGGCGAGGCGGGGGTCAATATCGTTACATGCCACGTCTGCTCCGAATTCCGCCATGGCGAGGCAGTACTCCCGTCCCAGTCCGTGTCCCCCTGCCGTCACGAGAGCTACTTTCCCCGCAAGATCAAATATTCCCTGGCTCTCCATTTAAACCTCCTCAGAAGCTGATTTTAAACCGCCATACTCGTAGAAACCTTTTCCTGTCTTCATACCCAACCAACCCGCCGTCACCATCTTTTTCAGGAGAGTTGGGGGGGCAAAACGCGAATCTTTCGTGTAGTCATAGATAGCCTCGCTCCCCTTCAACAGCGTGTCCAGCCCAATGCCGTCGGCCATTGCCAAAGGTCCCATGAACCATCCCATACCTTTGGCGAAGATGGTGTCAATGTCGTCCCGAGATGCCTCGTCTGATTCCACCATACGTATCGCTTCTAGGAGCAGTGGGCTGATGAGGCGGTTGGCAATGAAACCGGGAATATCCTTCGCTACGACGACACCCTTTCCGAGTGAACGACTGAAGTCTGAGGCAATCTGGATGGCATCTTCACGCGTTGCAATGGTCTTCACTATCTCGGCAACAGGAAACATCAGTGGATTCATGTGAATGCCAAGAACCTTCTCGGGCCTCTCTGTCACCATGGCAAGGTCTAAGACAGAAAGTACTGAGGTATTTGTTGCGAGGACAACATCTTTGGGGCAGACTCTATCCAGGGTGGCAAAGATTTTTTTCTTGATTTCCAGATCTTCCGTTACCGCCTCAATGACAAGGTCGCAACCGGATAGCGCCGCAAGGTCTGTACTGCCCGAAATGCGGCCAAGTACCTGTAATTTCACTTCCTCGGAAATCTGCCCGGATGTAACCGCCGCAATAAGTCTTGCGTTTATCGAAGCCAATCCTTTTTGAAGCAACTCATCATTCACCTCGCAACAGGTGACAAGGTAGCCGCTTTGGGCACAGACCTGAACATAGCCGGAACCCATCTGGCCACAGCCCATCACGCCGACAGTCTTGATTGCCGCTCGGGGGGCAATAGCGTCACTATTCATTATGATCCTCCTATTCTAAATATTTTCGACATCCCGGCATCACGTCGCTTCCGCTCGCGGTATTAAGGGCAGTTCAATGTACGACGGGTATTGCAAACTATGATAGAGAGTGATTATCGGTATTTTTGTTCCCGAATTAGCCGGGTTATTGCTTGCTGAAAGCTGAGGATTGAGATCATAGGAAGGCCAGTCTGCGCAGGCGATTGAAACAGCGATGCGGCGCCCCTTTCTGAAGACCCAGGAGGTGGGGTAAAGATCAGTCAGCAGCTCCACCTTTCTCCCCGCGCTGAAAACGTCGGCCACGTAGTCGCTATCGCGAAAACTGTGGTACGGAAGATCCGGGAGAATGGATGGTTTTGGTGGCCCTTCGTGGTGAGCCATACGGTGGAAGCCGGCTCGGGCCATACCCTCGGTAACGTACAGCGCTTCTCCCCCCTCGTCAATATCCTCGAGGTAAACAAAAAAATCGCCGTCCTTTCCTGTCGATGCCAGCCAGAGACTGATAATTGGATGGCCCGTGACCTCTGTATCGCTGTCGAGAGGCGGCGAGGTGAAGGTGATACAGTTCTTATGCTTCTCATACTAATTTGCATTCATAGATATACTAACGATCCATTCGAAACCGGTTAGCCCTGCCACTGTATGATTATCCTTTTCCAAAGTCGCCAGGGAAGTGACAAGTTCATCTTCAACTGCATTCAGGCTATGGAACACCTT